>JAABRW010000472.1 GCA_011390695.1 Desulfotignum sp. | reverse complement strand
GCTCAGAGACATGGGTGATAAGGTTGTTCAGATACAAGAGGGGCGATCAATCAGGTATGCAGCAGCATGCAATGCGTTTGGAGGTAATGACAAGCTGCCATTGGGTATGGTGGGGCCCCATGGAAACAGTTCTGTAATCGGATATATACGCCCATTGAGCCACGGTGGTTTTTTTGTAGAACCGGCACAGGATATTCCCCTGATGTTGTTGGGCGGCAATAATGGGTTATTTGATGATCTGCCATATTACTTTTTTGATTTAAGACCCCAAGGATTTTTGGGGTGGCAAATAGCCCGAAAAATAGCATCACAATCCGAAGATTTTCCGTCAGACCCAAGGCTCTGGACCAATAACCACATTGGGAGATATTTGATTTCCAACGGTGAGGACCTGCCCGGAAATATCATATTTGGAGAGCAGTCACTATTGCGTGTTCAGCGCAAACCAGTGGCTGTTTCCGAAAGCGATTATCCAGGGCTTGCAGACAGCGTGATGAAAGGTGAACTCCCAGGGTCTTCTGCCGGCGGTGAACACCCGAAATTCACAGCGTACAACGGCAATCTTGACTCCCACGTCATCGTTAAGTTTTCACCCAGGGGTGATAATGAAATTGCTCAAAGATGGAAGGATATCCTGGTTACCGAATATCATGCGGCCAAGGTTATCAACAATAATATTTCCCCTGCTGCGGATACCAGGTTATTTGAAATGGACGGAAGGTATTTTATTGAGATGCAACGATTTGACAGACATGGAGAGTTTGGAAGGTCCTCAATGATTTCTATGAAATCCATTGATGATGAATTTGCCGGCATTGGCCACAACTGGGTGACAGTAATGGCAGAATTGTTCAACAGCAACCTGGTCAGTGAAAAAGATCTCATTACAACCAAATCTTTATGGTATTTTGGCCGGCTTATCAATAATGTTGACATGCACCTGGGCAATCTGAGCCTGGCCATGGAGCAAGAATCCTTCAGGCTTTTGCCGGTCTATGATATGTGCTCAATGGGATTTGCCCCGAGAAGCGATGCTGAGGTTCAACCTTTTTCTTTTGAGGCATCCGATATTTTGAATGTTGATATCAGCGATCATGAGATTGAAAAGATAAAAGGTCTGGCATATGATTTTTGGGAGGATGTTTCCAAAGACCATAGAATTTCCCGGCAGTTTAAAGATTTTTTAGACCAAGGGAATCCGGTTGAAAAAAGTCCCTGAGAAGTTGATACAAACAACTTCTAACAGCCAAAAATCACCCATCTGCCAGGCGCTGGTCATACATGCTGCCTACCCCGTATTCATCCCGACGCATGAATTTGTCCAGGGAAGGACCGATGATCTGCATTTCAGGGTTTGTCTCAAGGGCTTTCTGGGCAATGCGCATTTCTTTGGTGCAGCCGGTGCTGTAGGTGGCATCTTTTCCTATCCATTCCGGCGGCACCTTCTGCTTCATCAGGGCAAAGCCGGCAGTAATGTCCTCGGCGGTCTGGAACCGCCAGATGTCGATATAATTGCTGGTCTGGACGATTTCCCACATATACATGAGGTCATCCGCATCCATGCCGGGTTCGTAATAGGTGGCAGGGTTGATGATGAAAAGATCCGGGTACTGCTGTTTCAGGTGGTTGATAAATTCGGCCATGATTTTTTTGGCCACATCGATCTTTCCGGGGATGGAGCCGATGATGCCGCTGTAGAACATCACGGTCATGTTTTTGGCTTTGGCCGCCCTCATCTGGTCTATGATGCGGTTGGCCCGGTCTTCCAGGTCCTTGTGGGAAAAATTGATGACATCCGGATGCCGGGGCTTGAAGGTGATGTTCAGCTGCTTTTCACCGGCATTGTTTTCATCAACACAGATATTGATGATGTCCCGGGTGAACTGAAAATGGGTTTGGATGAGCCGCCTTTTCTGGTCATGGCCCCGGGAAACCACATAATCCACTTCCTTGAAAATCCGGGCAAAGGTGGTGGATGCCAGGAGCAGGTTCAGGGTTTCCTTGGTCCCGTCCGATACCACATAGATGTCTTCATCCTGTTTGAGGCGCTGGACCAGGCGGTTTTTGCTGATGGTTTTTTCATGGATAAAGTGGCTGGGTTCCAGTTCCCGGGCCAGCACAGGATCGGTGCGGGTATCGGCAAGGGAGATTTTTTTAAAAACCGGGGTTTCCTTGACCGCCAGAATAACGATATGGCCCAGTTCCGCCAAAAATTTTGCAATGGCAATATCCACCATGACGCTGCCGGATTCATCCGTGAGCCAGAGAATTTTGCGCTTCGGGGTGTGAATCAGATCCATCAGCCGGGCCAGTCCGTTACCGGTGATAGGGCTGTCAAATATGTCTTTGCATTCCTGCACGGAAGGTGTCTGCATTTTTTTTCGGCACCACAGGTCCCGGGCGCACAATACAGTCAAAAGCCGCTGCAGTTCAATCTCCTTTATTTTTTTGCGCAAAGTATCCAAAGCCAATGTATCAATATTTTTGAATGCCCCGTCAATATGGTTCACTGCTTTTTTAAAGGTGTCGGAATGCAGCAGTTTCTGTGCCTGGCGGTTTTCATGCTGTTTTTCCCGGGAATAGGGATTTTCAATATGGGTTCTGCTTAAAAATATTTTACACAGCCGTTTTTCCAGCCGGGAGGGGATGATCAGGCAGGTTTCAATCTCATGTTCATATTTTATGCGGATCAGGGCGGTGAGGAATTTCCGGTCATAGGCAGATTCGATAAAGTCATTCACCATCTGCATGACCTTGTCATATACATACTGGTAGCGCTCCTGCAAATACTGCTGGCAGGTTCTGGACATGATGGCTGCAAACATTTTGTCTGAACAGGGAAAATACCGCTCATTGTTCTGCAGATACACCATGAATTCAATTTGTTCCACACTGCCCACCTTGTAGGGATAGGCAAAAGGATCAATGTGGTTTTCCAGAAAAAAAGCGGTGAGCCAGGCATCCTGGTCCGGGTTTTCTCCAACGGTAACGGGAATGTAGTCTTTGTTGCCCATGGCAGTTCCTTAAATGATAATTTGCGGCATGGTACCATGGAAAAATCACTTTTTCAATCCAATATGCCACCGGGGCTTGACAGGGTTTTCCCGGGCAGGTACTAAAACAGCATGGACAAGAAACAGGCAATGACCATACTGCAGCTTTCCGGGGAGGCAACACGCCAGGATGCAAAAGCCGCTTTCAGGCGACTGGCCAAGCTGCACCACCCGGATCATTTTGCACAGGATGCCTGTGCAGTGATCCAGGCGGAAAAGCAGATGAAAGCCATCAACCAGGCCTATCACCTGCTGAAATCCCTGCTGCCCCGGGGTGACCAAAAAACTTCGCCTGTCCGGGATGGGCCTGAAAAAAAGCGGTCTTACGGGTTTGCAGACATGGTCAACCGCATGAAAAAAACCTTCTGGAAAAAGCCCGGCCGGGCAAGTGCTTCCAAGGGAAATAGAGCTTCCATGGGGAATAGGGCTGACAGCGAGACAAGTGCTCCCGGCAGGGCAGGTGCTTCCCGTGGGACAGGCACTGCCGGGCCGGCAGGGCGCAGCAGGTCCCATGTTCCGCCAGGCGGCAGCAGGCCCCATGGCAAAGGATCAGCAGAAATTAACAGACCTTGTGGACCGGGTACCAGTTTTGAGCAGGTGTTCAAACCGCTTTTTTCCGGAACAGGTCCCAAAGCAGCACCTGAACAGGGTTCCGGGCAGGGATCTGCCACAGGAACTGGCACAGGCAAGCGATCTGCAGGCCGGGGTCATTCCCCGTATGACGGGTATGTCAGATATATGGCGCTGAAAAACCGCATCCAGACCCGGACCCGGGTGCAGGACCGGAACAACAGCTCAAAAGTTGAAAAAATCAGCCGGATCCGGCCGGTGGGAAGGGTGACGCGTGATTAGGTCTGACATTGCTTTTTTTCCTGGATGATCAGATATCCATGGATGCAATCGGGGTGCCGGTTTTCAGGTCCATGATGCACACAGATGTATCATCGATGATACCATAGGTGGGCATCCCTTTTTTGGGTCGCGTGATGGATCCGGGGTTTAAAAAGATTTTGCCCTGGTGCTTTTCCAGGGACCAGACATGGGTATGTCCCTGGATGATGATGTCTGTGTCAGAAGAGATCCGGTCCCGGTGGTGGCCATGGTGAAGGAAAATTTTTTTGTTTTCTGCAATAAAGGTGTGGCTGTGGTCATATCCCGGGAAAAAGGAGGGAACATCACAATTGCCGTAAACATAGTAAAATGTGTGGCGCATTCCTGACAGATCCTGTCTGATGGCCTCCGGATCAAAGTCAGGGTGGCCGAAATGGCCGTATCTGGTGTCAAACAAATCCCCGGCTATCACCATGATGTCTTTGGGTCTCATCAGGGCCTTGAGTGTCAGCCAGGTGTTGATGCTGCCATGGATATCTGCAGTTACCAAAAATTTCATCTGCGGCATTGACAAATTGATTCTGGATTAGGTGGAAAGCTCGTCCTGATCCATGTCCGCGTACCGGGAATTGATGAGATCCCTGAGCTTTCCTGAGCACTTGAAAGTCACAACCCGCCGGGCCGGCAATGTCATCTCTTCATCTGTTGCCGGGTTTCTTCCTTTTCTCGCTTTTTTTTCATTGACACAGAATTTCCCAAAACCGCTGATCATGATATCTTCACCACTTTCAATGGTTTCCTTTATGATTTCAAGGAATTCTTCCATGACTTCATAAGCGGTTGTCCTGGAGATGTCGAGTTCTTCTTGTATCTGTTCAGCAATAATTGTTTTGGTCAAGGCCATAAAATTCTACTCCTGCAGTATATCATCATCGATGTTGCAACCATGATGCGAAATAAAAAATGTCTGGTAAAATACTGTAAAACTCCGGCAGATGTCAAGCATGGAGATTCAGCTGTGTATCTTAAATCACCAAAATTATTGTGTTCTGCCATGTTCGGGCGCGTGTTTTGGATTGTTAATTTCCCGGCAGTCTGGTATATGGCAGTTGTAAACTGGGTTGAATGTAATGAATCCGGCCCTGAATGTCAAATAATTATCACTATTTATGGTTTTTTGCGGAGCAGGTATGACACACATGAAAGCAATCGGTCCCCTGGACGGCAGATATGCCCGGATGACAGCGGATCTGGCTGATATTTTCAGTGAATACGGGCTGATACAGCACCGGGTGCAGGTGGAAATCCAGTGGCTCAAATTTGTTATCACGGATTTGAAACTGGCCCGGTTTCCAAAAATCAATCTGGATGCTGTTGATGCCATTGTGGACAATTTCAGTGAACATGATGCACAAACGGTCAAATCCATTGAAAAGACCACCAACCACGATGTCAAGGCAGTGGAGTATTTCATAAAACAGAAACTGGATGCAGCCGGTCTGGGTTCTGTCAGAGAATGGGTGCATTTTGCCTGTACATCCGAGGATATCAACAACACAGCTTATGCCCTGATGATGAAAAAAGGCAGGGACCTGGTTGCAGACCTGGTGAACCAGTGCATCGGGCAAATGGAACAAAAAGCCCTGGCTTATAAATCAATACCCATGATGTCCCGGACCCATGGCCAGGCCGCAACCCCCACCACCATGGGCAAAGAATTTGTCAATTTTGCCTGGCGCCTGGGACAGGAATCCGCCATCCTGGAACAAAAACCCATACAGGCAAAAATAAACGGGGCCACAGGCAATTACAATGCCCATTATTTTGTGTTTCCCCATATCGACTGGATAGCCGCATCCCAGCGGTTTGTCTCAACATACCTGGGACTGGAACCCATTTTGTACACCACCCAGATCAGTCCCAACCCGGCCCTGTCTTATCTGCTGCATTCCCTTGTGCGCGCAGCCGCTGTTTTCATCGACTTTAACCGGGACATGTGGGGGTATATATCCCTGGGCTATTTCAGGCAGCGGGTCACGGAAGGGGAAACCGGTTCTTCCACAATGCCCCACAAGGTCAACCCCATTGATTTTGAAAACAGCGAAGGCAATATGGGACTGGCCATCTCCCTGATGGAACATCTGGCGGTCAAACTCCAGAAATCCCGGTTTCAGCGAGACCTTTCCGATTCCACCGTCTTGAGAAGCCTGGGATCTGCATTTGCCTATTTTACCATTGGGGTGAAAAATACCATGAAAGGGCTTTCCAAGCTGGATCTGGATGAAGCGGTCATCAGAAAGGATCTGGACAGCAATCCTGAACTTCTGGCAGAACCTTTCCAGACGGCCATGCGGGTCTTTGGAGAGGAAAATCCCTATGAACGGCTCAAGGCCCTGACCCGGGGCCGCAAAATTGACAAAAAAGCGCTGGATGCCTTTGTGGACAGCCTTGAAAAAGTGCCGCCCCAGTTCAAAGAGCGCATGCGCACCCTGACACCGGCCGCCTATGTGGGGCTGGCTGAAAAACTGGTCCAGCAGTATTTTGATGCGAAAACAATATTATAAAAGGAGCTGAACAATGATCCTAGGCATTCTCAAGGAAATCAAACCCCAGGAAAACCGGGTGTGCATGACCCCGGCCGGCGTGGACCAGATGAGGGCCAACGGACATACCGTGTATGTGGAAAAAGCTGCAGGCAGGGGATCCGGATTCGATGATCACCTGTATACAGAAGCAGGGGCAAAGATTTTAGACACCCCGGAACAGATTTACGACATCGCAGACATGGTCATGCATGTAAAAGAACCCCAGCCTTCTGAATACGGCCTGATAAAAAAAGACCAGATCGTTTTTACCTACCTGCACCTGGCTGCGGACAGAGAATTGACCGATGCCCTGCTCAAGACCGGCTCCATCGGCATTGCCTATGAAACCATTGAAGACAAAAACGGCGGACTCCCGCTGCTGGCACCCATGAGCGAGGTGGCCGGCCGCCTGGCCACCCAGCAGGGAGCAAAATACCTGGAGCGTACCTTCGGGGGCAGGGGTCTGCTGCTCGGGGGTGTGACAGGCACGCCATCCGCCAATGTCCTGGTGATCGGCGGCGGCATGGTGGGTATCCATGCGGCCCACGTTGCCTGCGGCATGGGGGCCAATGTCACTATTCTGGACATGAACATCGAGCGGCTCCGGTATCTGTCTGAAATTATGCCTGCCAACTGCACAGCCCTGATGTCATCCCCGGTGCTGATCAAAGAACTGGTCCAGACTGCGGATATGGTGGTGGGTGCGGTGCTGGTGGCAGGGGCCAAAGCCCCCCGGCTCATTACCAGAGATATGCTGCCCACCATGAAAAAAGGTGCGGTGATCGTGGATGTGGCAATAGACCAGGGCGGGTGTTTTGAAACATCCAGGCCCACCACCCACGGGGATCCCATCTATGAAGTGGACGGGGTCATTCACTATTGCGTGGCCAATATGCCCGGGGCCGTTCCTTTGACCTCCACCATCGCCCTGACCAATGTCACGCTTCCCTATGCATTGAAAATCGCCAACAACGGCTGGAAAAGCGTGCTGGATGATCCCGGGTTTGCCAAAGGGGTCAATTATGTGGGGGAAAAACTGGTGTGCAAACCGGTGGCTGATGCCTTTGATCTGCCCTGTGCCGATCTTGGTGACCTAATCCAGTCATTGA
>JAABRW010000471.1 GCA_011390695.1 Desulfotignum sp. | reverse complement strand
GATAAATGTCTCTTGTATATCCCCGGTTCATTTTTTTTAAAATCTTGTCAGATCCGGACTGCACCGGCAGATGCAGGTGGGCGCACACCTTGTCCAGATCTGTCATGGCCTGGATCAGTTCACGGGACAGGTCTTTGGGATGGGAGGTGGCAAACCGGATACGGCAGATGCCTTCCACTCCGGCAACCTTTTCCAGAAGCCTGGCAAAAGATATGCCGCCTTCCTTGCGGCCATAGGAGTTGACATTCTGGCCAAGCAGGGTGATTTCCCGAATTCCGCTGTCCGCCAGAATCCGGATTTCCTCCACAATGGATTCCCATGCCCGGCTTCTTTCCCTGCCCCGGACATACGGCACCACGCAGTAGGTGCAGAAATTGTCACACCCCTGCATGATGGTGACAAATTTTGATACCTGGTTTTCACAAAAATCCGCCGTGTCCGGCATAATTTCAAAAAAGCCATCTGCAGGCCCTGTATCCACAATCTGGCGGCGGCCGGACTGCAATGCCGCAATATGCTGCCCGAATCTGGAAAATGCCTGGGTTCCCAGCACCAGGTCCAGATGGGGCAGCCGTTTAAAGGCATTTTTGCCTTCCTGCTGGGCCACGCATCCTGCCATGACCGTGAGCAGATATGGCTTTTTTTGTTTTTCTTTTGCAAACCTGCCCAGAAAACTGAAGGCTTTTTCTTCTGCTTTGTGGCGGATAGAGCAGGTATTGCATACCACAATATCTGCCTTGTCCATATCCCGGGTAGGATGAAATCCCAGGGCATTGAGAATCGCTGCCAGCTTTTCAGAATCATATACATTCATCTGGCACCCGATGGTGTTGATATAGGCATGCCCTTTATACTGCATGAAATGCAAAATCCTTTTTCAGGTCTGCAATAATCCTGAACGCATCTTCCACCTGATCCGGTGCAATGGCCATACGCACATGGCCGGTCCGGGCATCCAGTGTGGTTATGACGGCAACCCCTTCATAGGCTTCAAAGATAAACTTGATAAATCCGATGCGGGTCTTGTCCACCCGGTATTCTTTGTGCAGTGTCTTCATGTCATTCATTATTTACCGATTCTCAAATTTTACAATATACCATTAATGGCAGTCATTACTCAAATACTTTTAACAAGATTGACTTTACGGTCTATAGTTTATATAAAACCGGTGCAGCCGATATGAACACACACCTGACATATGCAAAACCTGATCCTGCAGGGGTACGCCTGCTTTCCCGGAGCCTGGGGTGCCATGCGCTCATCGCCGGACTGATCTGGAACCGGGGGTTCACCTCTGTTGATGCTGCCCGTTTTTTTCTCAATCCCAATTTTGATAACCTGACCGATCCTTTTTCCATGAAAGACATGCAAAAGGCAGTGGAACGTATCCATACAGCCGTGGTCAACAGAGAAAAAATTTTGATATTCGGGGACTTTGATGCAGACGGTGTCACTGCCACGGCCCTTCTTCATGAATTTTTGTCCCTGGTGGATGCGGATGTGACCTGGTATATCCCCCACCGGAGAAAGGAGGGATATGGGATTGCCCCGTCCCATGTCCCCATGGCAGCTGCCCGGTATATTGATCTGATCATTACCGTGGATTGCGGCATCAGCGGCATGGAGGCTGTGGCAGCTGCAGCCCGGGAAGATATGGATGTCATTGTCACGGACCACCACGAACCAGGGGTGCAGCTGCCTGCGGCATGGGCCGTTGTGGATCCCAAACAGCCGGACTGTAAATCAGGCCTGTCTTTTCTGGCAGGTGTGGGGGTGGTTTTTTTTCTGGTTATGGCCCTGCGCAAATTCTTCCGGGAAAAAGGAATCTGGAATGACTTTCCAGAACCCGGGCTTATCCAGTTTCTGGATTTGTTTGCCATCGGCACCATCGGTGATATGGTACCCCTGGTCCAGGAAAACAGAATATTGTGCATGGGTGGCATAAAGCAGATGCGAAAAGCGCCCAGACCCGGTATCAAGGCCCTTATAAAAGCAGCCCGCATTGATTTCACGCAGCTGGATTCAGATGACATATCTTTTAAAATTGTACCCCGTATCAATGCAGCCGGCAGAATTTCCCATGCCAGAATCTGTGTTTCCCTGCTCACCAGCCGGGAATTTGCAGAAGCACAGAAAACCGCTTTTCTGCTGGATGAGCTGAATGTCCGGCGCCAGACCATTGAACGGGAAATTGTAAAAGATATTGAAAAGCGCATCTTCCAGAACCCTGCCCTGCTCAGGGACCGCCTTTTGCTGCTCTGGGACAACCACTGGGACCCCAGTGTGCTGGGCATTGCCGCATCAAAACTGTCAAAAAAATATGTGTGTCCGGTGCTGCTGCTGGCATGCACCGGGGATATGGCTGTGGGCTCGGGCAGAAGCATCAACAATATCAATATTCACCAGGCCCTTATGGAAAACGCCCACTTGCTGGAAAAATTCGGGGGCCATGCCATGGCATCAGGGCTTACCCTGGATAAAAACCGGCTGCCGGATCTGGTATCAGGCATCCAAACCCACCTGAAAACCCGGTATACAGAAACCGATTTTTTAAAAACCCTGACCATTGATGCCCGGTTATCCTTAGATGAGATCAGCTTTGACCTGGTCCTTGATCTGGATCGGCTGCGCCCGTTTGGCATGGCCAATCCTGAACCGGTTTTCCTGTCCCGCCGCCTGAAGGTGGTGTCCTCCCACATCATCGGCCATGTCCACCGCAAAATGCTGCTGCAGCAGGCTGATAACGCCGCAGGCCCCGTAGTGGAGGCTTTTCACTTTAATGCGCCGGATATCCGGCATGCACCCGCCTTTTATGACCAGCTGGTATACAAGCTGAAAATAAGCAAATTCAAAGCCCGTACCCCCCAGATGATTATTGAGGATGTGTAGATTTTACCCTTGCTAATTGACCTGTTTTTAGACTATACTTGCAGATTAGCATTAAAATCAAACCGTTTATTAAGGTAAGGAAACATATCCATGGCCAAAATGTTTTACTCCGGAAACAGAGAGGCAAAACTGCTTTCCAAGATAGAATCATCAAAGGAAAGGGAAAGAATTAAAACCATCAGCGCAATCCGGGACAACACCGAATTTTTTGCCAATAAAGTTTCCATGAAACTTATTGAAGAGGGCCTCATAGAAACCGTGAGCAAATCCTCCATTGAAAACCAGATCGTCCGGTGTCTGGACAATCTGATCAAATCAGAAGATTTCGACATTGACTATTCAGTGGCCCCGTTTCGCACCCTGGTTCCCAATCCCAATATTGCCAGCCTGTATCTGACTGCCTTTGTAGTGGAAAAGCTGATCAACCACAAAGATGTGGTGGACGTATTCGGCAGTGACGAAGATATCTATTACTGCATCCACAAGCAACTGACCAACCTGATGGCGGAGTGACCCTGAACCGCCCCCATGTAAGATCCCTTATTTTTTAACCCAGGTGCCGTCCGGCCTCTGAATATATGTGCCCGGCGCTGCCCGTTCAGCCAGCTGCAGGGCACGGTTTTTCTCCACCACTTCCAGTTTGGTGCCCTGCTGGGCTGCAATATGGGCGTAAATTTTTTTCCGGTCCTGGTTCTCCGCAGCCACCACCTGTTCCTGCTTTTTCTCACTGCCCACAAAACTCAGATAGCCCCGGTTGTTTTCACCGACAATTTCCTGTTTTTTAAGCGCTGCAATCACCGGAAGCCGTTCTTTCATTCTTTCTTTGATTCCCTGGGCAAGCACGGGTCCAGCACCTGCCAGCATCCCCAGGACCACCAGCAGTATTATGGCTGTCACTTTTTTATTATTCATCTTCTTTCTCCAGTTTTTCCATTATCTTATCTTCCTGTGCATCAATTTCCCCGAAAAAATCATCCAGGGCTTTCTGCACCTTGACATTCACATCGATGGTGATGTGGATGGGTTTTATTTCCACAGGCTTGACATCCACTTCATGGCTGGTGCGGCAGCCGCCGAACACCATAAGAAACACCACCAGCGGCACGATACAGGGTTTCAGACCCATAATATCTCCTTTTAGTTTATCAGTTTCTGGATTTTATTACCAAATTGCATTACCTGGTTAAAGGGAAGATGTAAATTCACATCCAGTGTAATACCCTGAAAGTGTGACCCCGGGCTTTGCGCATCCACCCGGACAAATGCCCCCACCTCTTTTTTATATTCAAAGGGAAGCATCCGTCCGGGTTTTCCGTCCAGTTCCATGTTCACGGTCAAGGTGTCTTTATCAGTATTGAATGCCAGTTTGGCCCAGGTATATTCAAAATCCTTCAATGCTTCTGCAGCCAGATCCAGCTGGCCAAATTCGGGAGAGTCCACAGGTATGCCGGCCAGAAGTTTTCCGGGGTTATTGATAATGATACGCCCCCCCTGCCCCGGCGTTGAAAACAAAAACCCGTTGTCAAAAGAGATATCTCCGTCTTTGAACCGGACAGGTATCCGGCCGTTAAGGGTACCCTCTCCCCGGGAATGGAACCCGCCCAGTTGTTCCAGCAGCTCATCCAGTGCAATCCTGTCGCAATACACGGTCACGGAAACAGATCCGTCAGCTGAGGGGAATCGGACAGATTCCGTTGATACAACACCGTTGCACCATTTGAGGCGGATGTTTTCAATCACCAGGTGGTGGTCCTCTTCCAGGGTAAACCGGATATCTGCATCCGAGAACACAAAATCTGCCGCCTTTATCTCATCAATGGTCAAGACCTGGCCGGGAAAGGATGCCAAATCTGCCAGGTCTTTGACAGCCAGGCTGCCCCGGATGCCTGTTGCGGTAATATCCATATCCGGCAAAGTCAGGGTGCCGCCATGAATGGTCAGCTCAGCCCCGGTTTTCATCTGGTTGTTTTCCAGAAGAAAAGAGCCTTTGGCAGCCATATCCAGATCATAATCAGCAGACCAGGCAGCCTCCGGCAAAAGCTTTTCAAACCGAAAAGGAGAAAACCTGAATCTTTCAGACGCAACATCAATGCGTATAACAGGACCTTGTGCCATGCCGGCATTTCCTGAGAAGGCTAAGGACAAATCTGCAGCATCCGGCATCTGGATGACACCGTCAAAATCCAGGGCAGCAGGTCCGGTTCTGTGGATATTTCCTGTGACACCAAGATGCAGGCGGTTGTCATATACCACATTTTCGACTGAAAACCGCCCGGACCCGGTTGCATCCGGAAACGAAAGAGGCATTCTCGCGGATATGCCTTGCGCAGACAGACCCCTGGATGGAATCGATACACTGCCCTGGAGCAGTTCAGTGGTAAGATCCACTTTTGGTAACCCGTACATTTTTTTATCCAGATCCCAGAAAATCCGGCCTTCGGTGTCCACCCGTCTGAAATCCATTTCCCCTTGTTCATTTTTCACATGGATACCCGACAATTGTGACTGCAGATTGAAATCCAGGGTTTTTGCAGCCATATCCCCGGAGATGTCTGATTTTATGGATGCCTGGTCCACAGAAAAGGTTTTGTTGTTTTGGCGGACCAGGGCCTGTGAAGAACGTACAGACACATTTCCCCCCACAACCTGGTTATTTCCATGCAAAGACAAGGTTACCAATGGCTGATCCATGCTGGCGAACAGGTTTTCGTTCTCCAGTGTCACCAGATCTGCGGGCTGGCTTTCACAGGCCAGGTCAAATTTTACAATTTTTGTACCTGCCTGGTTCATTTCCAGAAGTGCCCGGCTGGTAAAATCAAAATCTGACAGCAAAGGGTGTAAAAGAATGAATTGTCCCAGAACAATGATCTGGCTGTGATCTTTTAAAATCCGGGCAGTGATGCGCTCCATGCCGAACCCGCGGGTTTGCTCCGGATACAGCCCGGACAAAGCAGCCTGCCAGTTGTTATGGGAGACCTGTTCAATGATCAGATCCGGTGCGCCGGAAAGAACCGGGGCAAGGTATCCGGGCAGAAATTGTGCCAGATGGTGCAGGGCAAAACCAAGGGCTTCCAGTTTAAAGTTTTTTATTTTTCCACCAAGATCCACCCGGGTGGTCAAGGATATGGTTTCCCCGAAAGGATAGAAAACTGCAGTACAGGCAGCGGTTTTTTGTGTTTTGTCCACAACTATTTCCAGATCACAGGGAATCCGGATGGTTTTGTTCTGAACATTTACCGTTACTGCAGCATTGTGAAGCACAATATTTTGCGGCAAGAATGCTGTCCACGCTTCCGCCCCTTTTTTTGCACTGCCCTGTTTTGGCTGCATTTCAAGAGAGGCCGGGCCGGCAATACCCGGGGGTATGCCATCGATGACAAACCCCCTGTTTTTGTCATACAGGGCATGGACATTAAGGCCTGATATGACAAGGCGCCTGGCAGCAGGCAGGTCAAGCCCCTGGAGATCATATGTCAGCCGCACCATATCAGCAGAGATATCTTTGCCCAGTTGCAGATCCGATACCAGGGCATGGGTGAATCCCACATGCCCGATTTCAAATGTGGTGTTGTGTTCTGTGAGAATCTGATGATACCTGTCCTGGATAAACCGCTGTGCAAAAAAAGGCAGTCCTGCATACAGTATCGACAGGCCCAGGGCCAGAAGCACGATAATCACTGCAGTGGTTATGCCGAATGTTTTAAATCGCATTTTTAATATGAATGGTTAAAAACATATCTCCTTTGGGTTGTCCTGAAAGTGACCTGCCCATGCCGGCGAGTCTCAGGCGGGTTCCCTGACGTACACCCGGTGGAATGGACACCCGGTACAGCGGCTTGTGAAACCCCCATGGTATGGTCACCACTTTCTGGGTGCCGGTGAGGGCTTCCAAAGATGATATTTCAATATCTCCTGACAGATCCCGGTCATTGGATTCCGGGGTTGCCAGAATGGTCTGCAGCCTGGGGGTATGCTGTTTTCTGGTATACTGGTTGATCTTCTGCTGGGTGCCGGTTTTAGGCAGGCGCTGGTTGACTTTGACCAAAACCAGTCCGGCAATGAATCCACCTATATGTGCCCACCAGGCAATACCGGTGCCTGCCTCCTGGCCGGCAGCATTCAGAAACTGTATCATAAACCAGAATCCCAGGAAAATAAAGGCAGGAATTTCTATAAACCAGGGAATAATAATAATGGGCACCAGGGTCAGTATTTTTGATCTGGGATACAAAAGAAGATAGGCCCCCATGACCCCGGCAATAGCACCACTGGCCCCAATAGTGGGGATCATGGAAACCGGATTGAATATAAAATGACACGCACCCGAAATCAGTCCGCATAAAATATAAAACACCAGAAACCGGGCCGATCCAAAATGGGCTTCAATATTATCCCCGAAAATGTACAATGACCACATGTTTCCCAGCAGATGCCAGAACCCGCCGTGAAGAAACATATAGGAAAACAAAGAAAACACCTGGTTAAACACGGAAAAATGCCGGGACATCTCTCCCACCGTGTATTTGGCGGGTACCAGCCCGTACAGGTAAAAAAAGGTTTCATCATGCAGGCCCACCTGGAGCTGGAGCATCCACGCCAGCAGATTAATACCCATAAGCGCATAGGTGACCACAGGAAAGCAGTCGGATACCTGATTATCCCGGATGGGTATCATGGGACAAGCCGCATCTGATATGTTTTATCACAATGGCGTTTCAAGGCTTTTA
>JAABRW010000470.1 GCA_011390695.1 Desulfotignum sp. | reverse complement strand
CCCGGTAGGTTCTTGACACATACACAATGGAGGGGCATTCCCTTTGATCCAGCAGGTCCCTGAGGGTCTGGTATTTCTCCTCTGGATTGTCCCTGAAAAACACTTTGTACTGCAAATTGGTTCTGGACGCACGGGATCGGAACACCTCCAGATCCAGGTGCAGGCCATCTTTGAAATAGGTCTGGATATCCTGGATCACCTTTGGCTTGGCTGTTGCCGTAAAACAGGACACAGGGATCGGGTCCTCCAGCTGCTTTTTTTCCTGGACCGCTTTGATGAACTCACCGATATACAGATAATCCACCCGGAAGTCCTGTCCCCAGGCGGAAAAACAGTGGGCTTCGTCAATCACGAAACGGACGATATTTCTTTTCAGGATCAGGTGTTCAATGGTTTTGGACCGCAGCGATTCCGGAGACAGATAAAGAATGGATGCCGTGCCGTTTTCCACCCGCTCAAACGCGTTGGCCCGCTCAATGGGATCCAGCAGACCGTTGATGGTGACGGCATCGGTAATCCCCACCTTTTCCAGGTTGTCCACCTGGTCTTTCATCAACGACTGCAAAGGAGAAATGACAATGGTCAGTCCCCGGGCGTTTTCTCCGCTCATGAGGGCCGGCACCTGGAATGCCAGGGATTTGCCACCCCCGGTGGGAAAAACCGCAAGCAGGGATTTCCCGTCGATCGCGGCCTGAACCGCCTGTTCCTGAAGGGGTTCTCCGCCATAGGTCCGGAAGGAATCAAACCCGAAAAATTGTTTCAGGCCCCGGTGGATATCCAGGGCCTGGCCGCAGTAATCACACCCGGTCAGGCAGGGATGATTCCTTAACAGATAGATCACTGACTCGATTTCAGGACAGGTTTTCAACACCCAGGGCGGGGTCATGGCATACCGGTCATCCGCATGAACCAGGGACAGGCAAAAGGCCAGGGCCACGGGAAATTCCGTGATCAGTTTTCCCAGGTCCGCATGGCTGCAGATCTTTAAATGAAATGTTTTCAGGATCAGATCTTCAATGCCGGCGGTGTCATCTCCATAAAACCCCAGATACCTGAAAAATCCCTGAAATCCGGGCTTGTCATGCAGAAGAAAAAAAAAGATCTGCTGTAAATCCCTGTCTGCCCGCTCAAACGCAGCCACCTCGTCATAAAACAGATCCCTGGCCTTGATGGCATCATTCAATGGATTGCTCAGATCCTGGGTCTGTAATTTGTCGTCCTTGACCAGGGCATGGTAGGGCCTGGCCGGAAACAGCAGGGGAGACAGAAACAGGGTATCAATCATATCAGCCCGGTCAATGCCCGCGATTTCCACCGCTTGTACGATATAGGTCAAATCGTGACGGATGAGATTGTGGCCGCATAAAAACCGGGAGCCCTTCATAAATTCGGCAAACCCGGCGGCAGAACCGGAATGAAACGTGTTCCCGTCCTCTTTGATGCCGCCCAGATCAAGAATCCGACCTCTTTCAGGATCAATTTCCGTGTCAACAAACGCTATGGCATTCTTGGGTCTCAATTGTCGATTTTATACCTCCTGCTTCTGCGGCATTATCCTCTTGTCAGAACGCTGATTTCCTGAATCAGATAATCATTAAAAAATGCATCAGACCAGAGACGCAACTCATCTTTCTGCCTGGAAGCTTTTAAAAAGGGCTCAACGTCATTTTTTGCCAGGGAAAAATCAATCTGTTCAACCTTTCTGGATATCCGTTCAATCAGCTTTTTTCTGTTCAACACCTCTGAATTGACAATATGGCCTGTTTGTATCATTTTATTCCGGAGATAATGCAGGTCACAGGGGATATGATTCTTCACAAACCAGATTAAATCATACCAGTCCCGACCTTTGATATTGGTTCTTATTGTGCGGCATAACAACGCATGCATTTTGCCTGCAAACAAACCGGGTAATGTCATGGTTTTAATGGTAAAAGGGATCGGATGGAGATGATACTTGATTTCACTGGCAAACCCTGTGGCCGGTTCCGGATCAATCTCCAGTTTTATTTTCATCACCGCATTTTTACGGGTTTTCAAATTTGAATCAATTTTTAATAAATGGATCCATGTATTTGCTTTGATGAAAGCAGAATCAATCGTGCTTTGATTCTTTTTTTCTTTTTCTTCTATTTGAACCTCAAACCCCCATAATTCCAGCTCTGATTTAATTGCATCAAGATATTTTTTCATATGTAACTTGTTTTCCGGCTGGATTAATGAAAAATCCAAATCCTCAGAAAAACGATCCAGGTTATGCAGAATTCGCAAAGCACTTCCACCGTAGAAAACAGCCTTTTCATAAAATTTGGATCGCCATAACCCAAGCAAAACGATTTCCTGTATTATCTCTTTAAGTGCATTCTCATGATCATGAACCGTTTGTAATTCATACCGGCGAAGCATTTGTTCAATTTTTTCATCAAACATGTTCTTCCTTTAAACAATTGACCAGCAGTTTTATACTTTGCCTTCCATATCCAGTCTTGATTTCTTCCAGTAAAGACAAATCGTATTTTTTGTAAAAGCGGTTATCCAATCGCAACAATTCGAAAAATTCCCTGATTTCCTTTTTTGTCGAAATATGGGTCTGCATTGCTGTAAGGTCGCACAGCGCCTTTTCAGGGGAAGCGATTAAAAATTTTTTTTGATCGCCTGAATTTTCAAGCTGAACACCCATGTTGAAGACTTTTTTGGGGCAATACAGATAAGAGAATCGGCCAATCGGGGTTTCAAAGGTCTTCTTTCTTTTGGTTGTCATGCTGATCATCAGTTCAACCCGTTCCGGAATCATGTTCCAAAATGCCAAAGCAGTCTGGCCTGTGACGTAGGAAGGTCCATAGATGAGATTGGCCAAAACAAACTTGTTATAAGGTTTGTTATATTCTTTGCCCAACACATAAAGGCCTTTTTTAACGCGTATGATATCCTTATCCCTGAGGAGACTTCTGATTTTATCTCTGGGTTTTTTATAATCCCTCAACGCGTGCAGCAGCAAATTGTAATCAAATTCCGGGGGAAGGTGAATCAAGTTTTTCATAAAAATCACAACCAATATGTCTAATAAAATGGACTTACTGGTTATTTTATATATACCGCCGCCTAAAAAGTGTCAAGAAATCGTTCATATTTTTCCGTGGCAGCCTTCCCTTGTGCATACTGCTGGTGCCATTCCAGGAGAACCGGCCAGCCGCACTGCGTTTTGCCAGGGCCGCATCCAGCTGATAGGGATTTGCATCCACCAGGGGAACATGATCCCCGTGAAAATGGCTGAAAACAATGTCCGTGGCAAGCCCCCATGCCTGTATGATCTGTTTGCGGATGACTTCGCCCATCGCAACCTGAACCGGGTGCGGTGCCAGACCATTCCGAAGAAACCCCAGCGCCAACCCGGGATCAATCAGAATTTTTCGTTCGGCAACCGTCACCAAACAGCACAGCCCCCGCACACCCAATGATTCAGCGCCGATAATCTCAATTTTCATGCTGAATTCGCCTTTCTTCAATATCACCCGCCGCGTGATCAGCGACAGTTATAATCCCCGTTCGTAAAATACCCTGATATATCTGACACTGGACAATATCAGGGCCAGCAGCACACCGGCACCCGCATACAGATACCTGAGTGTTACAGATGCCGCCGACAGCCATGAACAGGCCAACGACAAAAGCATGACGCCGACACCGGCCCAGACAATCCCTGCAAGAAATATCAGAAAAGTATTCTTTACTGCCGGTTTATATTTGTCAAAAAGATATGCAGACAAATGCTTCTTCAATTTTATTTCGAAGTCCTTTGGCAAAATAAATACACAAAAGATCTTTAAAATCAAACCAGATCGTTGCCCTCATGCAGAGGAGATAACGGCACTTTATACTGCTAAAAATACGGTTTATATGGGGGTCGAAACAAGTTGACGCATGCATGCCCGTTGGTTACACTGAAAACCATGGTTGCCCTGTTGCGTAAATATTTTATTGATTACCGGAAATGGATTGCCGTCTGGTCTTTTTTGATCGGTTTTTTGTTCAAATACAATTACCTGTCAGTGGTCATATATCAGGTGCCGTTTATTACCGGCCTGGTGGTAAAGAATCTGGTTCTGTTTCTGGTTTTATACCTGTATGCACTGCCCTTGTATGAAAACAGAAAATTCAGAAACCTTGCTTTTGGCTTTCTGTGTGTCTTTACATTTTTCTGCCTGTCAAACATCTGGTATAACAGGTATTTCGGCAACTATCTGAGCCTGAGTGACATGGTAATGGGTCAGGGTTTCCGGCCTGTCAAGGTCATAGCCAGGCAGTTATTCAAAGTGCAGGATATCATTTTTTTCCTGGACCTGCTCCTGATCTTCATATTTGTTTTGAGAGACCGTTTTTCCATACCGGTGAACAAAATTTACGCCCGCTGTTTTACCCTGCGGAAAAATGTTATCGGCGCTGTGCTTGTCTGCCTGGTGTCCGCCCAGATACTGATGACCAATTATGTTCTGGGCAATAAAGCACCCATGGCCCTCTTTGCCCGGAGCACATCCGCCTTTGTCAATGTTTACGGCATTGTCCCGCTGTATTTTTTCGAGTATTATTCGTTTTATCATCCGTATGAACACCGGGTGCCCGGTATTGCACCGCCGTCTGAAAAAGATGTTCGGGTCGACAAAAAAATGATGAAAAAAGATACCGGCATACATAATATCATCGTCATACAGGTGGAATCCCTGGATCAGAACATCATCGACCACAAACACAACGGCAGAGAAATCACGCCGTTTTTAAACCGGTTGAAGAAAAATGCGCTCTATTTTGACAATTTTTATGCCCAGCATGTAAACGGCAGTTTTGATGCGGAATTTTCGTTTCTGACATCCATATATCCGATCAACAAAAATTATGGATTCAGGGTCAATGATTTGTCCACCTTCACATCGCTGGTAAATATTTTAAACCAAAAAGGATATGCAACCCTTGCGTTTCACGGCAATGACAAAGCGTTTTTCCACCGGGGCAAGGCATACTCGGAGCTAGGGTTTGACCGGTTCTACAGCATGGAGGATTTTTCATTCCACGATACGGTCATGGATGTCGGAAAAACCGTTTTCGGTATCAATGACTATGATTTTTTTCTACAGTCCATTGCACGACTGAAATCGGCAGATTCACCCTTCTTTGCCTTTTTCATTACCGTCACCAGTCACACGCCCTATGATTTTTATCCCCGTGAATATGGGGAAGGTAGATTCGAGGACATAAAAAACCCGTTGACAAGAGACTACTTCAGATCCATTTCATTTGTGGACAAATCTTTTGAGATGTTTTTCAAAAACCTGGCTGACATCGACCTGGTTGACAACACATTGTTTGTCATTTATGCTGACCATGATTCCGGTGTGGAAGGCGAAGAATACAGTGCAAAAAGAAAGTTTGTTCTGCAAAAACCTGTAAAACCACCTGAAAATATTCCCTTGTTTATTATTCATCCTGATATCAAACCCGGCGTTGTAAGCAGGGAAGCCACCCATGCCGATCTTGCCCCCACCATTTTGGGCATGCTCGGAGAGAAGAAAAAACCGGAAGAATTTTTCGGAAAATCAGTGCTCCAGAAAGATGATGCCCCGGTACTGTTTGTTCATGAAACCCCCCAGATTCTGTATAAAGGCCAGCTTTTCGCGTTAATGCCCATGGGCATTGAAAAAATCGGGTACGTGGAAGAACAGGGGGAAAAAGAAATGATCCTGCCAATGGACAAAGAGCTTTCCGATAACATAAAATATATCCAGGCCATGATTCTTGACCGGCGGTGCGATTCCTTTTGATACCCAGTCCGGCGCAGGACCGGTTGGAGGCAAAGATGAACATGAAAGGAGAAATCAAGAGAAAAACATTGCACCTGGCAGCTGCTGCCGTGCCGGTGGCCCTTATCCATATACCGGCAAAAACCGCTGCTGTTCCTTTGGCGGTCTTTGCATTGCTCAATGTCCTGATGGACAGGTATAAAAACCGGCTGGTGCCCCTGGGCAGAATCTATGATTTTTTTTTCCATGATCTGTTGCGGGATCATGAAAAAAAAGGGGGCTTTACCGGATCCACCTGTTTTATTGTCTCCCTGGCCCTTTCCCATGCGGTTTTCTGTGTCTGGCTGTCCATGCCGGTTCCATATCTGGCGGTTATTTATACCGGTTTCATGCTTGGTGATGCAGCCGCTGCCCTGGCAGGTAAACATATGGGCAGCATTGTCATATACAACGGCAAAACCCTTGAGGGAAGCTTGGCATTTGTTGCGGTCGCTTTTGCGTCAACCGTCTGGATCATGCCCCAGAGAACCGGGCTGGTTTTTCTTATATCCATGAGTCTGTGTGCGGCTGAACTGTTTATGGTAAACCTGGATGACAATTTTTTCGCACCGCTTTTTGTTACCCTGGTCTTTTATTTTACAAAAGAACTCCTTCTTTCTCTGTCAGGAGCAGGCCTGTGAGACGGTCCGTGGTGCTCACATCCGGGATATGCCTTTTTATCCTGGCAGCGCTTTGTACTTCATGTGCCGGAAACCCGTGGGGAGAAAACCGGTCCCGCCAGGCCCGAAACATCGATCCTGTGGTTCAGCAGGCCATGGAAAAAAGAAAAAAACTGCCTGCAGCGGAATTTAAGATCTACCTTTCCATGATAAAACAGGAAGGGGTGATCATTCCCGGCCTTTTCCAGGGAATGGTACCCCAGGGAAAGGCATATATTAAAACGCACGGGCTTCTGGTTATCTCCAATTACATGTACACGAAACAGACTGCCGCACTGACCCTTGTTTCCATGGAGGACAAGGCGTTGAAAAAAGTGCTGCGGGTTTACAACCACGATGGCAGTCCGCATTTTGATCATATGGGTGGTATCTCCGCGACGGAAAAGCATTTATGGATAGCCTCCGGAGAGGGTGTCTACCGTGTTCCCTTAGAGAAAATATTCGATGCCGAAAAAAAAGACGCACTTTTTCTTGGCGCACCCCTGGCAACTGAAGTGGCCTGCTCATTTGCCACCGCTTCAGAGGGCACTCTGTATATCGGTGAGTTCAGAACACGGGGCAGGCGGTATGCCACAAAACCGTCCCATGCCTATTCAGTCGCCTGCGGCGGCCGCAATCATGCCCTGATGGCCGGCTTTCACCTGGATGAGGATACAGGTGACATAAAAGATGCCATGCGTGATGCTGGCACGGCATATCCCTCTTTTTTCATCTCTATTCCAGATCAAGTGCAGGGCGCTGCATTTACCCGGGAACACATCATTCTCAGCCGATCTTATGGAAGAAAAAACAACAGCCTTTTGTCTATATACCGCATCCCGTTCCACCGCCAGCCGGAAGACTATTTTACCCTTGAAAACGGAACCGATGTACCTGTATGGCACCTCGACTGCCGCCACCACGTAAGAACCATTACGGCCCCTCCCATGACTGAAGGGATTGTCATGGTAGAAGGAGCGCTGGCCGTGCTTTTTGAATCAGCCGCCGACAAATACAGAAGAACGTCGAGATTTCCCCAGGACCGTATTCATTTTCTGGATATTGAAAAGCTGATATATTCCCTCCCCACCCCGGTTTCAGGAACCTGGATCAAAGACTGAAAATAAAATTTCTTCG
>JAABRW010000469.1 GCA_011390695.1 Desulfotignum sp. | reverse complement strand
CCATGGTGCCGGGAACTGTTTATGAGCTGAAAATTGACATTGATGCCACAGGATGGGTTTTTGAAAAAGGCCACTGCATCCGTTTGTCTGTGGCCAATGCTGACTGGCCCAATCTGTGGCCCACGCCGGAGCCGGGAACCAGCCGGATCTTCCGGGGACAGATGCGGCCCAGCCGCCTGGAGCTGCCGGTGGTGCCCCATACCGGGTCAGCTGTGGCCCCCCGGTTTGCACCGTCGTCCATGGTAAGGCAGCCGCATCTGGCATCCCCCTGCCCACCGGTATGGGAGGTGTGCACAGATGTTTTGAGCGGCAGAACCCGGGTGCGGCTGCAGATGGATTCAGTGAACCGTTTGACGGAAACCACGGTGTTTGAAAAAAAAGCCCATGGAGAATTCCAGGTCCATCCCCGGCATCCGGCACTGGCCAGCGGACAGGGGAAGCACCTGCAGCAGCTCAAAAGTGACGGCGGATGCATTACAGCAGAATCCGATGTCTGGGTGCAGGGGGGAAAAACCCATTTTCAGGTGATCATCAACCTCATTGTCCGGGTCAACGAAGGGACCATTTTTTCCAGAAAATGGGTGGAATCCATAGAACGCTGCCTGCTTTGATCTATTCAATTTCAAAGGCCCGTTCCCCGTGCAGGGCATTGTCCAGCCCTTCCTGCTCATCCTGGGCATCCACCCGCAGGCCGCTGGTGAGAAACCGGGTGACATATACCACGGCCAGGGTGGCTGCGGCGGAAAAGGCGATGGTGGCCAGGATGGAGACCAGCTGTATCCAGACCTGGCCGGGATTGCCGTAGAAAAGGCCTGCCGCGCCTTCGGTCACAGCCGGGGAGGCAAACAGCCCGGTGGCCAGGGCTCCCCACATGCCGCACAGGCCGTGGATCCCGAAGGCATCCAGGGAATCATCATACCCCAGCTTCTTTTTGAGAACAACCACGCCAAAATACCCGATGGCCCCTGACAGGATGCCGATGATCAGTGAATAGGGAAGGGTGACAAACCCGGCTGCCGGGGTGATGGCCACCAGGCCGGCAATGGCCCCTGATGCCATACCCAGCAGGGTGGGTTTCCGGCTCAGCTTCCACTCCAGGAACAGCCAGGCCAGTCCGGCACAAGCAGCAGCGGTGTTGGTGACCAGAAAAGCGGAGGCCGCCACCCCGTCTGCGGCCAGTTCACTGCCGGCATTGAACCCGAACCATCCGAACCAGAGGAGGGCCGCTCCCAGGGCGGTGAATGCCACCGAAGAGGGGATCATGGGCTCTTTGCCGTATCCGTTGCGTTTGCCCAGAACCAGTGCCAGGACCAGGCCGGAAACACCTGCATTGATATGGACCACATTGCCGCCGGCAAAATCCAGGGCACCCATGCTGTGCATCCAGCCACCGCCCCATACCCAGTTGCACACCGGGGCATACACAAAGGTGATCCAGAGAATGGAAAAAACGATCCAGGCGGAAAACTTCATGCGGTCCACCACCGATCCCAGGATGATTGCCACGGAAATGCAGGCGAATGTCATCTGGAACATCACAAATATCAGGGTGGGGATGGTGCCGGAAACAGATGCGGCATCAATGCCGTTGAGCATAAAATGGCCCAGGCTGCCGATGAGCAGGCTGGTGCTTTCCCCGAATGCCAGGGAATACCCCCAGCCCACCCAGACCAGGCTTGCCAGGCAATAGGCTGCCAGGGTCATGGCAATGGTGTTGAGCAGATTTTTGTACCGGGACATGCCCCCGTAAAACAATGCCAGCCCGGCCGGGGTCATCATCATGACCAGGGCCGTGGACATGGTGACCCAGGCTGTATCTCCGGAATCAATGGTGCCGTCTGCGGCAAAACATGTGGCGGTACCTGTCAATAAAAGACCAATAGTCATGAGCCAGTATTTCAATCTCATGGTGATTTCCTTTCTTTGGCAACGGTTTTTTAAAAATTTCTTTAAAATTGTCCTTCAGTATTGAGCAAATCACATGCCAGGAATGGAAGCCCTTGGTAAATAATATTGTAAACGTTTGAATTTAATACATATACGCGCACTTATTCAAATTTTATGCTTTATCAAAAAATGATAATTTTGAAAATAAAGTTCATTTTTGTAATTTATACTGCTTGTTTTTTATACAATATTGTAATAAATATTATTGCATGTCAATTTTATATTTGCTTCCAACCAGGGGGAAAGACTTTATGTAACCATGCTGTTGCAAGTGATTTTCCCTCCAGAAATAGGGGTATGACCAGAAAAACAATGGTTGTTACATTTTTGTTTTTTTGACACCGGCCGGGCGGTTTCCACCGTCAGGGTCACAGCCCCCCATTCAGACACCACTTTGCCGGTAAGAAAACAGGGCCGGCCATGCCCCGGAATGTGGCAGTACCGGGCATAGGTCCGGGGAAAGAATACGGTTTCCAGAAGACCGGTTTCATCTTCCAGGGTAAGAAATGTCATGGGCTCCCCATGGCGGGTTTTCACTTTTTTGCCGGTGACGGGCCATCCTGCAAAAATGATACGTTTGCCCACATATTGGTGCACCTGGTCTGCCTTGACGGTACCGGCCCGGTCAATGACGTCCCGGTATAATGTAATGGGGTGGCAGGCGCACAGAAATCCCAGGGCATGAAATTCTTTTCTCAGACGAAGCAGACGGTTTTCCTGCGGCAGATCAGGCATGGGCACCTGCCGGGGACCGGGATTGAACAATGCAGGCTCTTCTGATACCCGGGTTTTTTGTTTATGCCAGTCAGTTGCGGCCCATCGAAGCCGGATCCTGTCGGGAAAGGTTTTGGCATCAAAACAATCCAGGCTGCCGCTGTCTATCAGGGACTGGATTTCATTTTCCCGGGGCTTCACCCGGTGCAAAAAATCGGTGAGACCTGAAAAAGGGCGTATGCTGCGCTGGTGCATGATTTTTTTCATGGTGGTTTCAGACAGGTGCCGCACCGCCATCAGTCCTGTGCGGAGCGTTTTGTTTCGGCCCTGCCATTGTATTTCTCCGGCACAGACATCCGGGGGGAGAATGGCCAGCCCCAGGCGACGGGCCTCGGACACATAGGCAAAAGTGGTGTAGAATCCTCCCTGGTTGCTGATGACGGCTGCCATGAACTGCGCAGGATAATGGGTCTTGAGATAGGCTGCCTGAAAAGATACCCGGGCATAGGAGGCGGAATGGGGTTTGCAGAAGGAATACCCGGAAAAGGAAAGGATCATCTGCCAGATTTCCTGCACAGTTTTTTCCGGCACGCCCTGACCGGCTGCTCCGGCGGCAAACTGCCGGTAATAGTCCTGCAGTTTTCGGGTATTGTCTTTTTTGGACAGAATTTTTCTTAAGCTGTCGGCCTGGGTATGGCTGAACCCGGCCAGTTTCACCGCCACCCGGGACACATCTTCCTGGAAAACCATAAGCCCCAAAGTCTCATGGAGCACATTTGCCAGCAGGGGATGCAGGGGCTCCCACTTGCCGGTGCGCAGGCGCTGGATATAATCATTGATGAACCTGTTGGCAGCCGGCCTGATCATGGAAGAATGAATGACCACATGGCGGAAATCCCCTTTTTTTGATTTTTGCTGAAGCAGGCGCATGGCCGGACTTTCAATGTAAAAACAGCCCATGGTGTCCCCCCGGGCAACCGTCCGGCAGGTTGCAGGATCGTCTTCCGGGTCCCGGGTTGTAAAATCAGGAAAAGATCTGCCACCGGTTTCAATGGCAGTGATGGTATCTCTGATCACCCCCAGGCTCCGGTTGCCCAGCAGATCGATTTTCACCAGGCCGGCATCCCGGGCCCCGTCCTTGTCCCACTGGATCACCGGAATACCTTTGGGTGCCGTTTCCACTGGCACGTAGGTGTGGATGGGCAAAGGTGTGATGACCACCCCGCCCGGGTGGACAGACAGGTACCGGGGGGTGCCGATAATTGCCTGGGCACAGGCCATGATTTCAGGCCAGGGTGCAGGGAAATCCATGTGCCGGCATTCTGCCTGCTGCCGGATGTGGGCCAGCAGGTCCGGGGATGCATCGGTCAGGCGCCAGAACCAGGGCAGGCGTTTGCATACCCGGGAAATTTCCCCTTCAGGCAGGCCGAACACCTTTGCGGTTTCCCGTACCGCCATTTTCGGCTGAAACAGGATATGGCTGGATACCATGGCTGCATGCCCGGCATATTCCGCCAGAACCTGATGCAGGATGCTGTCGCGTTCATCCCAGGCAAAATCAATATCAATATCCGGGGGATCCTGGCGCCCGGGATTGAGGAACCGTTCAAAATACAGGTCGAATTTTATGGGGCAGACATTGGTGATGCCCAGGCAGTAGGCCACGATGGATGCTGCCCCGGAACCCCGGCCGCAGATGCGCGATGCCCGGCTGACAATTTTCTGCACCACCAGAAAATAGGCACAGAACCCTTTCTGGGCGATAATGGCCAGTTCATGATTGATGCGGCTGACCACTTTTTCCGGCAACGGGGTGCCATACTGCCTGGCAGCCCCCTGAAGGGTTTTCCGGCGCAGCTGTATGGCGGCATCCGTGTCTGTGCCGGCAAAAGGGGGCATGACCATCCCGAAGTCCGGTTTGTGAAAGGTGATTTTTTCTGCCAGAACACGGGTGACGGCAACTGCTTCCGGAAAGGTATGAAACCGTCTGGCATACAGGTCAGGTCCGCCGAAAAAGGCATTGGCAGGTGCTGCCTGGCCCGGGCGCAGCCGACTGGTGCTGGTGTTGTTTCCGATGGCCCGGAGCAGGCTATGAATGCGGATGTCCGAAGGGTTCAGAAAAAAACTGCCGGGCGAGGCAGCAACGGGAATGGCGCGGTGCCGTGCAATGCTGCATAATCGGCGGGTCCGGGATATGGCGGTTCTGGGCATATGGCCTGCCACATCAAGTCCGGCATCATGCCAGAAAGCCAGCATATCCGCTGATTTGGTCAATACCAGCAGCCCCTGCCCAAAGCCGGGCAGGTCCTGTTTCAGGCTGAATTTTTCATCCTGGTGCCGCCGGGTCAGCAATTGGGTCAGACTGGCATATCCTTTTGCTGTCTTCACCAGGCAGACAGCCCTGTCAGGTCCTGCCCTGTCTGTAATTTCCGCGCCGATGACCGGGGTGATGCCGGCATTTTCACAGGCCCTGATAAACGGCCACATGCCGTACAGGTTGTCTGTGTCAGTGAGTGCGAGACAGGCATATCCTAAATCCCCGGCCTTTTCCACCAGCTGTTTTACAGAAGCGGTTCCCCACATGAGAGAATAATGGGACCGGGTGCATAAAGGAATCATGGCTGACTGCCGGCAGAATAACGGCAGGCCGGATCCAGGGTGGAGGCAGGCCGGACCATCCCGCTGCCAAACCGTTTGTGTATCCTGTCCATTGCCGCAAGCACGGTGAGCTGTTTCTGCTCCCTGGCTGATTCTTCGAACAAAAACAGCTGGGTCGTGGCAGGCACCGGTTTTTTGCAGACCAGGGCCAGATGCCGGATGCGCACCCGCCGGGTCTGGGCCCGGGCCAGCAGCTGGGCCGCAGTTTTACACAGCACCATGTCATTGGCCGTGGGTGTGGGCATTTTCCGGTATGCCCGGCCCTGTATCCCGTCGGAATAGGACAGGTCAATGCCCAGGGTGCCGGCTGCCACCCCCCTGTGCCGCAGCCGGGCCCCGATTTTTCCGGCCAGGGCGCATACAATGTTTTGCAGCACCCCGGCATCATTGGTGTCAGTGCTGCATTCATGGTCGGCACAGACGGCATCTGTCCGGTGAAAAACAACCGGGTCAGCATCTTTGCCCCGGACCAGGTCATGGATGGCGCCTGCCTGGTGTGAAAACAAAACATGCAGCTGGTCCGGGGTCAATTCCCGCAACTGGGAGGTGGTTGTCAGGTTGAAGGCGGACAGTTTTTGTATCTCATCAGGTTCCAGGCCCGGCAGCAGATGCAGGGGGACCGGGGCCAGAAAATCCGCCTCATCACCGGGATTTACAATGTATTCTCCTTTGGGCTTTACCAGGCGGGTTGCCACCTTGGCCACCAGTTTGCTGGTGGCCACCGACCAGATGGGATCCAGACCGATATGTTTTTGTATGCGTTTTTTCAACCTGTGTGCCACATCTGAAGGCGGGCCGTACAACCGTCGGGTACCGGTGATGTCCAGAAAAAAATGGCCGTCCCGCACACCGGATTCAATTGCCGGGGTCAGGGCCAGACCCTGGTGCAGAATATGGGTCATCACCTGTTCATACCGGTTGAACCTGGGAGGCAGGATGGTGATATCCCGGCACTGCTGTCTGGCCCGGGACAAAGGCATGCCCTTGCAGATGCCCTGTTGGAATGCGGTGTCATTCATGTCATAGACAACTGCCCTGGGAGCCCCAACAGGTGCAATGACCACAGGAAAATCTTTTATTCCCGGCTGGGCAAGGGTTTCCACCGACGCAGCAAAATCAGCCACATTGAGATGGATGATGGCCCGGTTCATGAATCAGCAGTATAATGGTCCATGGCCTGGGGCGGCCGGATAATGCCGATGACCTTGCCCTGAATGAGAATATCGTCGAATGCATACATCCGGGAAGTGAAATCCGGGTTTTCCGGCCGCAGTTCAATGCCGTCCGGATGAAGAAAAAACCGCTTTACAGTGGCTTCTTCCTGACGGATCAGTGCCACCACGATTTCCCGGTTCCGGGCATATTGCCGGGGCCGGCAGATGGCAATGTCCTGGTCCAGAATCCCTGCATTTTTCATGGAAAATCCGGCAACTTTCAGGGCAAACAGGTCCTGGCCCGGGTACACTGCAGCATCCACCAGGATGGCGCCTTCCCATTCCTGCTGGGCATACAGGGGCAGACCGGCAGTGATACGGCCGATGATAGGAACCTGTTTGTGCTCACGGGCCTGGTCTTCGGCCGGATCCAGAATGTGCAGGGTCCGGCTGTACCGTCCCTGTCTGCGGATATAGTTTTTTTCCTCCAGCACCCCAAGGGTCTGGGCCACGGCTGCATGGCTGATGCACAGATCAGCGGCTGCACTGCGCAGACTGGGGGCGATGCCGTTTTTTTGTACAGCTCTTTTTATATATTCGTAGACTTTCTGCTGTTTTTTTGTCAGTACCGGTTTCATGGGATATCCCTGTTTCCTGTTTTGGTTTAAACCAAACTGCCAGATTTTGGAAAAAAAGTCAATGTCAATGTAAAGCTTTTGTAAATAAAAAGCCTAAACAAATCAGCAGATCAAAGCTCCATATGGTCAAACCATTACATGTCCGTGGGGCATGTCTGGGAAAATAGCTGTAATCAGCAAAACCAGTATGCAGTAAACCGGACAGAACAGCCGGTCCGGAACAATTTTTGGACCGGCTGTTTGCTATAGAGGGCAGATTACCAAATTACAGGGGTGTTTTGCAGGCAAACCTTGCCACCAGGGGATTGTGGTCTGAAAAAAGACGGTTTTCCAGGGCATCCATTTCCAGCAGTGTCAATTGTCTGTAATAAATGCGGTCCAGTTCAAACCCAAAGAACTGTTTGACCAGACCGGTTCTTCTGGGCCGTGCCTGGCGCAGGGAAAGGGACCGGGCCAGGTTGTTGACAATTTTTTGTCTGGACCGGTTCCAGCAGTTGAAGTCACCGGCCAGAATCAAGGGTCCCTGATGATGCTGCA
>JAABRW010000468.1 GCA_011390695.1 Desulfotignum sp. | reverse complement strand
CATAAAAATGCTGTGATGAAAATAAAACTGGAAATAGATCACGAACCTGCCACCGGGTTTTCCAGTGACATCAAGTATCATCTCCACCCGATCCCTTTTACCATTAAAACCATGACATTGCCCAGTTTGTTTGCCGGCAAAATGCATGCGTTGCTGTGCCGGACCATAAGAACCAACATCAAAGGCCGGGATTGGTATGATGTAATCTGGTTTGTGAAGAATAATATTCCATGTGATTTACATTATCTCCAGAATAAGATGTTGCAAACAGGCCATATTGATTGTTCAGAGGCGTTGACAAGAGAAAAACTTGTTGAGCTGATATCCAGGAAGGTTAAAAAGATCGATTTTTCCCTGGCAAAAAATGACGTTGCGCCTTTTTTAAAAACTTCAAGGCAAAACGATGAGCTACGTCTTTGGTCTGATGCTTTTTTTAATGATTACCTGATTCGAGAAATTAGTGTCCTGGCGGGTTGATCCTTCAGAATCCTGGAGGCCAGACACTTGACCGTGACCCATGGCAGAATAAGATACCGGGTATTATCGGCAATATTCTGCCTGCATCAGGTTTTTGTCGGTCTGATCCTGGTGCAGCTGTGCGGCGGTCGGTTGCGCTTCCAACATCACTTCCGGTTTGCGTTCATTTCACGGCTGCGGCAGAACCGCAACCGTTCCAAGTGCCTGGAGCTGTTTTTCCAATAGTTCTTGTTTTCCCACGGCAAGAATGTTCAGTGCCTCTGGCAGCAGGTATTTGCGGGCAGCCTGAACAACCTGGTCAGCAGTGACCTGTTCGATTTCTTTGATCAGTTCCTGCAGCGTGTCCTGTGCCATTCCCCGGTAGGCATAATTCATACGGCGTTCCAGGATCTTTTCTGCCTGGTCGTAATAAAAGGCCACACTGTGTAAAAACTGTGCCTTGGCCCGGTTGAGTTCATCGGCAGTGATGCCTTCCTGCAGGTTTTGGATCTCATCTTTCACTGCTTTGACCGCTTTGCTGGTGGCCGGCGTTTTTGTGGCCAATGCGATATGAAAGGTGCCCGGATAAAAATAACGGGAGTCATAGCTTCCGGATACGGAATAGGCCAGTCCCATCCTGGTACGGATTGTCTGAAAAAGACGTCCGGAAAACCCGCCTCCAAGTATCTGGTTCATTACCTGGAGTGCCGGATAGTCGGGATTCATCCGCAGGCCCCCCAGGTGACCCATCATAATGTAACTCTGGTTTACATCGGATTTGTTGACCACATACAGGGATGTCTGCTTTTGTAGATCAACAGAAGGAAGCATGATATCTGTTTTTTCGCCGGCTGCAAATGCTGAAAATTCTTTTTTGAGAAGGGACTGGATCTGGTCCGGATCAAAATCGCCTGCAATGCCCACCATCAGGTTGGCTCCCTGGTAAGCCTGCTTGTGAAAACGCAGCAGATCGGCCCTGCTGATACGGGCCACTGTCTCATGTTCAGGTTCCCGGGCATATATGGAATCCCGGCCGTATATGAGTTGTTCAAAGGTCCGGCGGGCAATGCCTGCCTGTCTGTCGTTCCGGCGGGAAATGCGGGTGTCGAGCTGTTGTTTGGCCAGGGTGATTTTGTCTTCCGGAAACGCGGGCTGTTTCAGCAGATCGACAAAGACCGGAAGCAGTTGAGACAGATCACTGCTTAAAATATCCATTTTTGCCGATCCTGAAATAAAATCAAAATCCATGCTGATTTCAGCGGCCGTGTCAGCCAGAAGGGCGTTCAATTCGCCGGGGGGATATTTTTGAGTGCCGCCTGTCCGCATTACCTCTGCGGTGATTTCAGCCAGCCCGGTTTTGCCCTGGGGGTCAAGAAAACCGCCGGCACGCACCATGGCGCGGATGTGAACAAGGGGGAGGGTGTTGTCTCTGATAAGGAAAAACACAATTTTGTTGCCCATGGTAAAAGTATCTACCCTGGGTTCCGGCCAGGATATGGAGGGGATTGCAACCCCATTATCCGGTAAAGACCGTTCCTGGCTGTTTTCCCCGGCTGCGGCTGCTGTAAAACACAGGATAAAGCCTGCCGCCAGGAGTGTTTTCAGGATATTGTGCACCATTATTTATCTCCTTTGCCGGTTTCCTGCAGCTCCAGCCGGCCAATGGTCAGGTTGTCCGATCTCAGATAGGTGCGGGCAACAGCACGCACCTCTTCGGCGGTCACCTGCTGCAGTTTTTCCAGGGTTGTAAACATACGGCGCCATCCCCCCGGCTGCACATCGGCAGTGGCCAGTTTAATGGCCAGTCCGAGATTGGTTTTTACACTTCGGATCAGATCTGCACGGCGGCTGGTCTTGGCCCGTTCAAGCTCCTTGGAGGTCACTTTGTCCCGGGTGATTTTCAGCAGTTCATCATGCAGGGCATCTGACAGGCTGTCCAGGGAAGTGTTTTGCCGTGGGATCGCATAAAACATCAGCAGGCCCGGATATTTGTCCCCCGGGAACCCGCCGGACACATGGATGGCATGTGCCAGGCCTTTTTCCACCACCAGCTGCCGGTACAACCGTGACAGCCTGCCGTTGGCCAGTATGTCGGCAAGCAGGTCAAGGGCCGGTGCATCCTTGTGCACAGAATCCACAGTATGGTATCCTTCCACATATACAGGCTGGTTGGAACCTTTGTGGGTAAGCGCTCGCACACTGTTCTGTTCCGGCTCCCTGGTGATGAATTCCATGTCCCTCTCTTTTGTTTCCATGGCACTGAAATGGGTGTCAGCCAGGCTGCGGATCAGGTCCGGGGTGACATCTCCCACTACGGCAACGGTCATGTTGGCAGGAAAATAATGGCGGTTGTAAAAATGCTCCATATCAGTGCGGGTGGTGGTTATGATGTCTGAGGCCCAGCCGATGATGGGTTCGCCATAGGGATGGGCCATAAACGCGGTTGCCAGAAATTCTTCGAACAGCCGCCCGGTGGGATCGGAATCAACCCGCATCCGCCGCTCTTCCAGTACCACCTGTTTTTCTTTGTAAAACTGCCTGAAAACCGGGTTGGCCAGACGATCGGATTCCAGCTGAAACCACAGTTCGGCTTTGGTGGCCGGCAGGCTGCAAAAATACATGGTATAATCGCTGCCCGTGGCGGCATTCAGGTCAGTGGCCCCGTTTTGCTGCAGCAGTCGGGCATAGGCATTGGGATCCACATATTGTTCCGCTTTTTCCCGCAGCCGTTCAAATTCCCGGCGGAGGGTGTCGATGTCGGGCCGTATATCCCTGTCTGATTTGTATCTGGCCTTAATCATGGCCCTGTATGCCTGTTCCAGTTTTTTTAATACCTGTTTTTCTTTATCCCAGTTGCGTGTGCCGATCCGGGGGGTCCCTTTGAAAGCCATGTGTTCAAGAAAATGGGCAATGCCGGTATGTCCGGCAGGTTCATCCACACCGCCGGTATCCACCAGGGTGACAAAACTGACAACCGGTGCATGGTTACGTGCGACCACCAGAAATGTCATGCCGTTGTCCAGGGTGAATCGGTGAACCTCTTTTTTGAACCGGTCCAGAAACGCATCAGCAACAATCGTTTCGGCAGTCACCAGGCATAACAGGATAGATAAAAAAAGAACTGTTTTTTTCATTATTATAACTCTTTTCAATGCTTTCAGGCAGTGTGCTGTGACAGGCATCTGCCATGCACCTGCAGTTAAAATCTGATTCATTATATAAAACCGGCCGCTGGTTTCCCATTGGGGCAATTATGTATTTTACCACCGGATTTATATGCAGCAGTCAGTGGAATCAGTGGTGCTGAAAGAGCGAGAGGGGGCATCCCATTCGCTTTGGATAAATCCAAAGAACGGAGCCGTGGAAGCTGTCCCCAGGCACACTGATATCAAAGAACCATTGGCCATGAAGATCCTGAAGAATCTAAATGCAGAGTAAATGGCCGAACCTTTTTCTTCACCTGGCCAGTAAAACAGCATTCCTTTAACGGCATCTGGAAGGCCTTCGGCACCCGTGCGCGCCAGATCGGCGATTCAGAAAAGGTGCACGCCTCCACCCGGGAAAGGCTGCAACAGGTGGCTGACTACAAACCCACCAACCTGCCCCAAAACACGGATTTTGTGGCATAAGCTTTTCCGGTAATAATTTTGTGTAAAGCCCGGATGACAATGAAACCCGTTGACATAAAAAGGAGTGTTTGATGAAACAGCTCAAAGCAGAACATAATACTTGGTTTTCACGAAGGCGTTTTTTAGGTTGGCTGGCAAAGGCAGCATCGGCCACTGCGGCATTTTCTTTTTTTGGAGGCAGCTTTCCTGAAACGCCACCGGCAGCGGCATCCAGCCTGGGAACCAATTCGGTCGGTATGGGTGACGGCAGCGCCTCATCCATTCTGTTGCGCAACGGGCTGATTGTTGACGGTACCGGCAAACGGTCCTTCCAGGGGGACTTGCTGATCCAGGGGGAGAAAATCGAAGCGGTTTCAGAGACTCCGATTGATTTTTCAGGCAAGGTCATCGACTGTAGCGGTAACGTCATTGCGCCCGGTTTTATCGATATGCATTCACATATGGATTGGGTGCTGCCGGTGCAAGGCCACCACGAGTTAAAGTCCCCCTATACCAGACAGGGCATCACTACATTTGTGACCGGCAACTGCGGTTTTGGCGTTGCCGGTTTTAAACCCGCCAGCCCTCACCGCGCAATGATCGAAAATCGTGCCAGAGGTCTTTACCCGATGACATGGGATACCATGGACGACTATTATACCACGGTCAAAACCCAGGGGATTTCCCACAACATGCTGAACCTGGCTGGCCACGGGACCACTAGAACGTCAATCCAGGGATTTGATGAAACTCCCATGCAGGGTGAGTCACTCAAAGAAATGCTGTATCTTCTGGAAGAAGCTCTGGAACAGGGAGCCCACGGGGTTTCCTTCGGCCTGCAGTACGAACCCGGCGTGTTTGCCAAACGGGACGAGTTAAGGGCAATTGCGCAGGTGGTGAAACAAAAGGACAAAATCATCACCGTCCACATGAAAGCCTATTCTTCCCTTTCAGGGACCTACCCGCTGGAGCTTTATGGTACGCCTCACAACCTGATGGCCATCAGGGAGATGCTGGACCTGGCCCGGGAAACAGGAGTCAAGATGCAGCTGTCCCACCTGATTTTTGTGGGCGAACGCACCTGGAAGACCTATCACCAAGCGTTCTCAGAAATTGAAAAAGCCAGAGCAGAGGGATTGGATGTCAAATTCGACTCCTATGCTTATCACTGCGGAACCTCAATCATCAATGTTGTTCTGCCCGAATGGTTTCTGGCGGGAATTCCGGAAGTATTCGACAGCCGGTTCTCCCTGATGAAGCTCGGAGCTGAGCTGACCATGATTAAAAACCTTCTGGGATTCGGTTACGAGGATATTCAGATTACCAAGGCAAACCATCCTGAGCTGGAACAATACAATGGCATGTTTTTGAGAGATATTGCAGCCCTTCGCAAAAAAGGGGAATTTGAAAATTTTATCGATTTTGTCAGGCTCAGCAACGGGAAAGCCTCCGTGTTAAACCATCGCTACAGCAACCAGGAGCAGGTAAAAGCAATGATTGCACACCCTTTATCCTTGTTCCAGACGGATGCCACAGTCGCAACACAAGGAACGCAGAATCCGGCCTGTTTCGGTAATTTTCCAAGGATTTTGCAATATGCACGGGATTTCAATCTGTTGAGCCTGGAACAGGTGGTTCATAAAATGACCGGAGCCGCTGCGGAACGGTTTAAAATGAGCGACCGGGGATTGCTGAAAAAAGGAATGGCTGCAGATATCACTGTGTTCAACTGGGACAGTGTCCGAGACAACAACACAGACACAAAAACAGATCAAACTCCCACAGGGATCGAGACGGTTTTTATCAACGGCAGACAGGTTTTAAAGAAGGGCGAGGTCAACACCTCAATCCTTCCGGGAAAGGTACTTTAACAAAAACGATCGGCCTGAATCAGAGGGCATGGATGCCCCCTTCACCCGGGGGGGCAGAACCCCATGGCCTCGGTCTGGTGCAGCACCCCATAGGCCGTGGCATCGTGGAGTTCGGCCAGGCTGATATCCTTGGGACCAACGCCTGCCTGGGCATAGGCGCCCAGGAAAAGGGCTTTGTTGGAGTTTACACCTAAATCTCTAACGGGGAAGCAGTCTATATGTCAAGGCCTTATTTTTATCCGGTCAACAATGCCGACGCTACAAGATAAGCTTGCAGAATCTCTCGCTGTTCTGAAAAAACTACAGGACGAAGGTATTGTTGCAATCCAAACAAGCCAAATGAACCGGGCAAGCCGGTTATTTTGGTGGTTAGCGAATTGCTTTAATCATACCGGATTTCCATCCCGGCTAACATCATTTTGAAGTTTGTGCAGGTCAAATAAGAATAAAATTGGTGTAAAAAGTCATGACACAACAGACGACAAAAATTCCTGTTTCTTCAATTATTCTTGATGAGGCGATTTATCCAAGAAAAGGGATTGATCACAGGCGGGTGGGCATATGCAGGGAACACACGTCTCAGTTCTGCGGATATCGGGAAGGCCATCGGCCGGGCCAGACGGACAGTAGATGCTTACATAGCCGATCTTCGCGCTGTGAACCAGATGGACACAGACATCAAAATATTCCGCATGCACCGTTGGGTTTCTAAAGCCGAAAAACTAAAAGCAAGCAGATGATTAAGTTTATGGGTAAATACGGGTATGTTTTTGGGCGTTCCAAAATAAATCCATCTGGAATTTGACAATATTATCACACTTGACTTTTAAAAATTTTTGGGTAAATATGGGTATATTTTTGGGTATTTTACGGAGAACAAATGTTAAATCCTTTAATAAAAATCACACCGGAAATATTAAATCTCATTGCCAAAATAGATGAATTCAAGGGTGTATGGAAAGCCATCGGCAATTTGTCCCCGGAACGGCTTGATGCCTTAAAACACGTTGCCACCATAGAGTCGATCGGATCCTCAACCAGGATTGAAGGGGTAAAACTGTCTGACCGGGAAATAGAACTGTTGTTATCTGGATTAGATAAGAAATCATTCGGGTCCAGAGATGAACAGGAAGTGGCCGGCTATGCAGATGTTATGAACATCGTTTTTGCATCCTATAAAAACATCTCATTTACGGAAAACTATGTCCTGCAGTTACATAAAATGCTGCTTGAATACAGCTCAAAGGATATTCGCCACCGTGGGGAATACAAAAAGATGCCCAATCATGTGGAGGCGTTCGATCATGATGGCAAGAGCCTTGGTGTTATCTTCGAGACATCATCACCCTTTGACACCCCAAAGGATATGGAACAGTTGATGGAATGGACAGCCAGGCAGTTAAAAGAAAAAGAACTCCACCCCCTGTTAACCATATCTGTCTTTGTCGTTCATTTTTTGGCAATACACCCGTTTCAGGATGGAAACGGCCGACTGTCAAGGATACTGACAACCCTTCTGCTGCTGAAAGAAGGATACCGATATGTTCCTTACAGTTCTCTGGAGAGTATCATTGAAAAAAACAAGGATAATTATTACCTGGCATTGAGAAAATCTCAGGGCACTTTTAAATCTGATAATCCGGAGTATGAGCCTTGGATCTTGTTTTTTTTGAATGCTCTTAAAACTCAAAAAGAAGTGCTGACTCAAAAAATCGAAAAAGAAAAA
>JAABRW010000467.1 GCA_011390695.1 Desulfotignum sp. | reverse complement strand
CGGCTTCTTTGGTCATTTCATCCAATGACCCCGCTGCATCTGAATTGCGGGATTCCCGCGTTAGCAGTTTTCACATGTTTTGATAACCGGCATGATTTGATAGATCTGGTCGATCTCAAGGGAAGCCGGTGTTTCATGGCTGAGCACCAGTATGGTGGCGGTTTGCCGGCAGCGGTTGATAACAGAGATCAGTATGTCCCGGCCCCTGGCATCGAGGTTGGACCAGGGTTCATCCAGAATGATGACCGGGGGATTTTTCAGCAGGATCCTGGCCATGCAGATCCGCTGTTTTTCTCCGCCGCTGATTCCCTTGCCCCTGGGATCCATTACCGTATGAATACCCTTGGGAAGGCGGTGAAGGAATTCACATAGATGCGCTTTTTCAAGGGCTTTGACAATATCTGCATCCGGTGCGCCCGGACTGGCGATCTCCAGGTTTTTTTTCAGGGTGTCGTGAAAGATATAGTGATATTGGGTTAGCACCCCGATTTTTCCCCGCAGTTCTTTTTTTGAAAACCGGCTGACAGGAATCTTTCCAAACAAGATTTCCCCTTCAGCCGGAGAATAAAATCCCAGCAGCAGATTAATCAAAGTGGATTTGCCGCTGCCGCTGGGTCCCTGGATAAGGGTGATTTTGTTTTTGGGAATAGTAAACTTTGCACCCTGAAACAAAAAATGTTTTTCCGGATACCTGAAACACAGATTGTTGATTTGTATTGAACATGGTTTTTCCAGTAAGGCCGTACCAGTTGCATCTGTTGTGGTTTCAGGTTTTTCTGAGAAAAATGCAAAAAGATTTGCTGCGCTGACCAGCTGGGGCTGGATGTTGGAAAGTCCCTGGATCAGGGAGGAAACAGATGCCTGGAGCAGGCCGGCGTAAAAGAAAAACAACAGGAACTGTTCAGATAAAAGGCTTTCCCGGATGATCAGGTAATAGGCGATAAGAATCAGAAAAAGCCCTCCTATCTTGGCAATCAGGTCTATGAGGGGAGAAAACAGCGCTGTAATGGTGCCGGCCTTAACAGAAATTTTGCGCAGCAGAACGGTCTGGGCAGTAAAATATTTTTTCACCTGTTCTTCACTGGAAAATGTTTTTATGGTGTCTATCCCTTGGATGGTTTCATCAAAAATCTTGTTTATTTTTCCCCATCCGGCTCGCTGCCGCTGCGCATATGGTTTCAATCTCTGATTAAGTTTCATGACCAGAAAAGAGACGATGATAACCATGCCAAAAGCCAGTACCATCAGAAAACCGGAACAAAGAAAAAACACAATCAGCAATATACATATGATGGTGACAGCTTCCCGCAGAACCAATGGAAGGGAAGCAGCTAGAAGTCCCTGGATCTGACCGATATCATGGTTGAACTTGGTCATGAATTCGCCGGCGGACCGGTGCTGGAAATACAGGAGGGGCAGGCAGCTGGTTTTTTCAAAAAAATCAAGCTGGAGCTGTTTTAACAGGTCTGCAGAAAAAATGCAGGCAATATAGCCGCAAATGCCCTGGAGCAGGGCAGCCAGTAGAAAAATTGCGGTGAGAAACCCGAGCACTTTTATCCCTTCCGGTAAAAAAAACGCTGTCACATTGGAAAGGGCCAGGCTTACAATTTTCTGGAAAAAAGCAGGGACCATGGTAATCACTGCGGCCAGGCAGATCTGCACCAACACCAGCAGCAGAATTTTGTTTTTGTACTGTACAGCCAGATCTGTAAGCCATTTTGTCATATGGCCTGATCCGGAAGAATAAAACCCCGGGCAGCAAGGGTTTGTCGCATATGGTCAAAAATAATTTTATAATCTGTGCACAAGGGATCTTTGTTTTCCAGGGCATAACCGAAGGTATGGGCCAGAAAAGGACATCCCCCGCTGCAGATGGACCTGTTTATGCACCGGCGGCAATCAGCAAGGATTTCTGCCCGTTGCCAGATACGTTTGCACAAAGAGGATGCAAACAGATCATCAACGCTGCTCTCCCTGATACCGCCAAGGATGATATCCTCAAACGGGCTGCACAGGACAGCTGCACCATCAGGCTTGATGCCCAGATGGCTGCCGACACAGCATGCCTGGTGACGGCATTCACTGATACCCATGCCCAGAACCGCCTGGAGATATTCTTTGATGGGGGAAAGAGGTATGCGTTTATTCAGGGTAAGGCTCCACTGGTCAAATATGCGGCATAGAAAGGAACCATATTCTCCAGGAACCAGAAGAAATTTTTCTGGCATGTTGCTGTAAGGGGACTGAATGACGGGATTGATGCGCAAAGAATGGCCAAGGGAAGAAAAAAAATCATACACCGGTTTTTCCTGTCCCCGGCAAAGTGCGGTCTGGGTCATGCAGATGCCAAAGGATGTGTCGTGTTTTTCCATGAGAGCCAGCTTTGCCATAACCTGTTTCCAGGATCCTGAACCATCACCGAATTTGCGCATCTGGTCATGGATATATGCCGGGCCGTCAAGGCTGATCCCCACCGCAACCTGGTTGTCTTTGAACAGATGTAAAAATTCTATGTTCAGAAGCAATCCATTGGTCTGGATGAAATGGCGGTAAATGAGTCCTGAGAGCACAGAAGATGCCATATCCAGCGCGGCTGTAAAAAAATCGGTCCCAGCCAAGAGGGGTTCGCCGCCATGCCAGAGGATATGGATCTCCGGGTAGTCTGTTTTGTGCAGATGGGCGGCCACTTTTTCCAGGGCATCCCTGAAAATATCCAAAGGCATGACATCGGTGTGCCCGGTATCGGAATAACAATACCGGCAGGCCAGATTGCACTGTTTGACAGGCTCGATCATCAGGGTAAACACACAAGGGTCAGGCATTTGCCATCTCCATGGCAATCCGCTGCTGAGCGTGTGCCCTGAAAGTCCTGAGCCCTTTGCAGTAGTATGTTTCCCCCTGGATGTTTTCCAGAAACGGCGGCAGAACAACATCTGTCCATCTGTTATCGGACAGTCCTTTCTGCCGGGCCAGAAGCAGCATGTAGTTATACTTCATACAGGACACGCATCCCCCAGGGTGCTGCCGCCCCCATTCACAGGTAAAGCAGGCCATCTGTCTTCCCGATCCCCGGACATGGTGCTTGATATCTTCCCAGAGCCGGGCTTTTTTGTCCAGAATGTTTCTGAGACTGTCTTTTGTGATATCTCCCAGAGAAGTCTTGTCATCATTCACATACTGGTCACAGGAAAAAACGTTTCCATCCGGTGCAAAAACAACTCTACCCATGTTACAGCGCTTTTTGTGAAAGGGGTCACCCTTGTCTGCTTCAGGCTGGAGAATCATTTTGACTTCGTTGCGCAGCTCTGGAAAATCAACCTGGCCGGTGGTGTCATAAAACCAGAGGTCAAACAGGCTGATCAGAAAAGCCCCCACTGCATCCTCATCAGGCGCCATTTTGAAAAGTTCCGGTTTTTCCGCAGTATTTTCTGCCATATCCAGACACCGGATGTCATAGAAATCCAGCTGCACCTTTGCCTGGAGCTGCTTGAAAAAAGAGAAAAGTTCCCGGGCATTCTCCACGCTGTCCCTGGTGATGACCGCAATCACGGGCAGGTGTTTTTGCCCCGTCACCTGTCTGAAGGTTTTAATTCCTTTCATGGTCTGTGAAAAACTGCCGTCCCTTGATCCTTTATACACCCGGTGCCGGTTATGGATATGGGCAGGTCCATCAAGGCTGAACCCCACCTGGAAATGGTGATTCCAAAAAAAATCTGCAAATGCCGCTGTCATAAGGGTGGCATTGGTCTGCACCTGGTTGGTGAAGCGTATTTCCGGAAAATCCGACTGCATCCGGACCACTTGCCGGAAAAATTCAATGCCCGCCAGCAACGGTTCGCCACCGTGCCAGACAATGGTTATTTCCGGTGAATGTGAAGCTGCCGCAATTTTTTTCAGGATCTTTTTTACAACAGCAAGGTCCATGATCCCTTTGTCATGTTTCTGGAAACAATAGGAACAGCGCAGATTGCAGTCAAGGGTCACCTGCACCTGGGGGATGATGTCAACCGGCCGCACAGGCCTGAAAGCCCTGAGGCGCATTTACCAGTTGCCCCAGTTACCCCAGTTGTTCCAGTTTGTCCAGTTTGCCCAGTTTGCCCAGTTGTTCCAGAACGGGAATGCACACCGGTTTTTCTTTTCCTGCCTGATTTCCCGGATGATTTCTGCAAGAATTCTGTTTCCGGGCAGACACTGCTTTTTTTTGGGGGCCATAATACCTCCATAAGGACCAGGTTGGTTATTATATCTCATTAAATTTTTTCACTTTTTCATTTATTCTAAAATTTATGTTTTCTTCTCCTGATTTCTTGGCATACTTTTTGAATCGCTCTAAATAGATTTCTGCCTTTCCCGAATTACCCATTTGCTTGTAGCAGAATGCCATCCCGATACATTTGCCGGCATAAAAACCATATTTATCCAGTCTATTTTCATCTTCCTTTATTTTATTGTAAAGCCGGGTAGCTTCGTAGAGATGTTTGGATTCATACAGGGCATTTGCTGCTTTCAGAATATCAGCCAGAATATAGTTGTTGTCATTATTGACTGGCTGCATGGATGTGGCAATGATAAGCCGGTCAGCTGCAGCATCATAAATCTTTTCTTCAATTAGCAGTTTCCCCCAGTTGAAATAAGCCTGTGCCAGAAACTCTAAGGTGCCTGTTTGTAACTGCTTCTTCTCCGCCTCTTCATAAAAAAAATTCGCTTTTTCCCTGTTGTTAATTTTCTGATGGGCCAGACCCAGTAGAAACTCTATGCAGGCTTTGCCCTGTTTTGTTCGCTCGTCATATTCAGATATGTTGAATTTTTTGTTTTCATAGATTGTTTGAAATACTTCCAGTTCCTGAATGACCTTGTTTATGTTGCCAATTTTGCTGTTGTCGTTTTCTTCTCCAATTTCATTTTTCACAAGGTCGAGTAGTTCCATGGTATATTTCCGATATTCGTCCAATATAAGTTCATTGATTTCAGACGGCCAGGTCGGTTTTGATTTTTTATTTGGTTGTTGGGACAATTCTAATTTTTTTTTCTGTTCAAAGTAAAAGTCAATGGCTTTACGGTAGTTCTCCTCCTTCGAATAGGTAATTCCAATTGATCGGATAATTTCCATCTTTGCATTGGGTTGGCCATAGATGTTCCGCCACCACAAGGCCTTTTTATATTCTTTCAAAGCTTTGTGATATTTTTTTCCATCAAAAGCGGTGTTGCCGCATTCGTAGTGTTTATTTGAGATGAAATAAGCTCCAGCAGGAATCAACGAAGCAAAAATGATCCAACATATCGCCACAACTAATACATATTTATCAATGCGCTTCTGTGTTTTCCAAGTCCGGCTTTTCCTCACAAAGTTTACAGCCAGATCATACTGCTGCCGGCAGGTTTCACTGCTTTTGCAATACCTTTGTGCCCAGGCAGCTGAATGGTAGGCATCATTCAGCCAGACTTCATATCGTTTTAAGGCCTTGCCGATGGCATATGGTTCGCCATGCATGGCTCTTTCCCCCCGTTTCTGGACCTCCCGGAAAAGATCCGCCTCTTTTGCTTCCATGTCAGCCCATTGCCGGCATTTGTCCCAGCACCGGATCAGGCTTTCATGGGAAATGTTCAGATCGTCTGTCCCAGAAAGGGTTTTAACCTTTTCCAGGAAAGGGTACAAAAAACAGTTGGCTTGACTCCGGAACTTATCAGCCACCTCTTTCACTGTCTGTGCCGTATCTGCTTCATCCATGGTTGTGAAAAATGTTTCAGATCGGCTGTGAAAGCACAACCGGGTGATTTCATTGACGGTCGCCCGGCTGCGCACATAACTGTTTCCCTGTGTTTTCAAAGTCAGACGTCTGAATAGGATCTGGGCGGCTTTTTTATGGTTTCTGGTGGGTAAGTTGTCATACACATCATCAGCATGCAGGTTCAGTGCCTTTGAAAGGTCCTTGATTTGACAGGATCGGTAAAGGTCCACAGTCAATTCTCTGCGGCCATCTTGATCAGGTTGGGCAAAATGGTACAGCCGCATGAGAACATGCTGCATCAACGGGAGCAGGTCCTGGGTCCTTTTAAAATTAAAATCAACCTCCATTATAGCATAGTCATTGAGTAGTTGTGTGATCAGATCAGGATGAATGGAAAACTGAAAACAAATCTGAGGCCCGATGATGGCGGCGCGCAGATCATCCTGGTTCAATCTTGGAACAAGGAATTGCCCCCGACTGACAGCTTCGGGAAGACCCTCGAAAAAACTGCATTTGCCGAGAAAGTCAGATCTCATGGTAAGGATGATGAAAATGGCGAATTTCTGCTGTCTGGCGGTTTCAAGCAAAAGGGATATAAAGCGGTCTGCCGTGTCAAACCCGTGTTTTTCACAATGGGTAAAAATTTCTTCAAACTGATCGATCAGCAGCAGCAGGTTTTTTCGGGAACCCTGTTCAGCAGCAGCTTTTACCCTGATACATGACCACTGCTCTAAAAGCGCAAGTATGCCCAAGGGCCCTGTTTCAACAGTGGCCTGAATAGTTTCAGGAGAAAGTTCAAAAACCTTATGATCGGTGACAAAGGTTTTATACAGGGCGCTGGCAATATTTCCAAACGGGTTTTCCCCTGGACTGGTTTCCACTGTAAACCACTGCCTGCCGTCCCTGGGCATGGTTCCAATTTCCAGCAGCGGTATCACCCCGGCTTTGACAAGAGAGGATTTGCCGCAGCCAGACTGGCCTGTAACAGCTATAAAGTACTGGTTTTCAAGGTTTTCCAGCAGCTGCATACACTGATGCCATCTGCCAAAAAAGGTTCTGGATTCTTTTTTTGTAAACGGCCGTAGTCCTGGGTAAGGCTGTGTTGCTGCATTATCCATTGGCTGTCTCCAAAATTTTATCAATTGTGTCAATTAGATTATTGATGTCGGTTTCGTCATCGTAGGGGACATAACTTACAAACTCATCCAGTAACCATTCCTCTTTGTTTCCGGGATTTTTGATGATAACTATAGGAAGTTTTTCTCGTCCCAACTCCATGGGGCATTTTCTTTGGAAATACACCCACGAAGCATCGCTTTGTGCATAAACAATAATGAAAATGGTGCAATTTGGTATTAAGCTTTTTAGGAATTTTAATTTTTCCGTTTGATTTTTAAAATCTGGATTAAAGTAGATGGAAATTCCTTTATATTTTTGTTGTAGCAGGCTGAATATTTTGTTTGTTAGTTCGACGTCAGTCTTATCTCTACTGACGAAAATTTCTGTTATTGTTTTTCCAGCGTTGTTTTTTTTCTTGTTGACTGCCTGGGATGCCGCATTCCTGATTTGGTATTTGAAATCTTCGAATCTGCCGGTGGTGATTCTGGTGTTGTCTTCTAACTGGATGTTTTCAAACTCTTCAGGGGCGCACCAGAGAAATATTTTTTCCTTTCCCAGCAATCTTTGTGCACAGGTGAGCTGGGTCTTTACCAGGCATTTGTCAGATCCAAGACGAAGCCACCCGTATGCATTCAACAGCTGAACAAAAATATCTGTCTGGCTTAGGCAGTCCTCAATGCGTTTTTCAACTTTATACGGATCACTAACATTTGAATGTTGCGGCAGAACAGTAATTTTGAATTGTTGTAAAAAATTTTTCAGTTCATTGCGTTTGGTTTCAAGGGGGGTCTCGGGGCTCACCTCTGCAACAAACACCCTGGGTCGTACAAGGTCCTGACCCGTAATGCCCTTGTAAAGTTTTCCAAAGTTGTCCTTCCCATCCATGCGGAAATCGATGGCAAGCGTATCCCGCAAAAAAAAGGGGATATCTGGGGTTTTAGTATTCTTTA
>JAABRW010000466.1 GCA_011390695.1 Desulfotignum sp. | reverse complement strand
CATTCCAATGACACCCGGCATGATCCCTTCATTGAAATCAAGTCGCACTTTTGCAGATCCGGCAGGGGTGGTCAGGGTAACAAATCCCCCGTTTTTTAATCCTTTTGCCGTCTCAGGATTGATTTCCACAAATATATCCTTGTTCTTTATCACCCGGTCGGAGACTGTTTTAATGGCAAAAGGAGAGGAAGCAGGTACCGTGCTGGTCACCCGCATATTGTCTATGGGCACAAGGGTGAGGTCAAAATCCCCCCGGGGCTGGATTGTTGGCGGGTTATCAGCAAGAAAAGCAAAATCGGTCTCCACTCTGCCGGTGGGAGGTTCTTGTGAAATAAAGGCATAGCCGTCCCTGGACAAGGCCTTCCATATACCGGGAACCAGATTTTTGAGGCAGGTTTCATAATTGTCCCATTCAAAACTCTGGGCCATGGCCCCCCCGCAGGCGTTTGCCAGCCGGATCAATGCATCGCCCGGGCTGCGGGTATTGAACACAGTATCCACCACAGGCCGGGCCAGGCCGACAACCGAGCTGGCAAGCCCTGCTTTGGAAGGAACATCTTCAAAACGCTCCAAAAATGTGGAAACAGGCAGGATCAGATCCGAGGACAGGGCGGTTTCATCCATAAATGATGAAAAACTGACCACAAAAGGAATCTTTTCAAAAGCTTTTACAGCCTGCACAGGTTCATTCAGGGAGTAGCAGGGATTGGCGTTGTAAACAAACAATGTATCCACCACCGGTGCATCAGATTGATTTATTTTGGTCACAAGTTCCTGTGCAGATGCTGCTATTTTTTTTCCGGCTCTCCCTTTTCGGGCCACCGTATCCTGAACCGGATCGGGAAATGTCAGATAGTTATGGACCGGCTTGACAAAAGTGCCGCCCTTTTTATTGATATTGCCGGTGAGGCAGTTGAGGGTCTGCACAGCTGCAAATTCTTTGAGACTCTGGGCACCGTCCCCGCGGCCTTTGCCGGGAATGGCCACCGGCATTTTTGCTTTTGCAAAAGCAATGGCAGTCTTTTTGATGTCGGCTGCACTGATACCGGTAACAGCTGCCACCTGCTCCAAGGGGTATTTTTGCTGCACCATTGCGTTGAACCGGTTGAGCCCGCCTTTGAATCCAGCGGCAAATTCCGGATCAAACAAATTCTCCTGCAGCAGGATACCGCACATGGCCATGGCCAGATCTGCCTGTTTACCGGGATTGATGGGTATCCATCTGTCTGCTGCAGCTGCAGTGGCGGAAAGCCGCGGTTCGATCTGATAGAGTTTTGCATCTCTTTTTTTGCGGCCGGCATTGGCCTTGAAACAGGCAACCGGAGAGCCCCACCCTTCAATGAAACCAGCCCCGAAGCTTAAAATAAAATCAGCATTGTCCAGATCAAACCCCAGGGTATGGCCACTGCCGTGAAGGGTCTGGGCGGTCAGCGCCAGCCAGGATTCAAGGGTTTGCATGGTAACATGGTTGGGGGAGCCGAAAGCCGCCAGAAAATGGCTGAACAGCCCGGCAACCGACCCCTGATCCGTATCAGTGATGCAGGCCAGGGTATCAGGGGACCCTTTTTCCCGGAGTTTTCCCAGTCGTTTTGCCACCAGAGATATAGCCTCTTCCCAGGATATGGGTTCAAAATGGTCTTTGTTTTTTTTCAAAGGTGTTTTCACCCGGCTGGGATCATACAGATACTGAATCCCGGCAATGCCATGGAGGCACGCGCCGCCGTTATTCACCGGAAAAGAGTCGCGCCCTTCTATTTTCACGGGCCTGTCATCTATTTTTCTGATTTTTATGCCGCAGGTTCCCGGGCACAGGTTACAGACTGATCGGTCATAGGATATTTTTCCATCAGGCGGAACAGGAGTCCAGGGCCAGTTCTGGGTCCAGATGGAAGAATCATCTGTCAGCTTGGCCCCCACAGGGGAGATTGCAATACCTGCAACCGCGCCCAGTCCCAATCCCAAGAAGCTTCTTCTGTCAACTTTCATATATAAATCCTCTATAAAGTTTGCAATTCTTGTGTTTGGTTTATTTGTGGCACTGGAAACAATACCCTTTATGGCCGGTTTCTTCCTGGTGGCACACTGCGCAGTCATCCATTTTCATACTGTCCCAGGAATTTTTCTTGATCCCCCAGATATTTTTTCCCCAGATATCACGGCTGTAACCGGTAAGCCTGTTTTCTTCATAAGGCCTGGAAGAAGTGGATTCACCGATGTGGCCATGGCAGGTTACGCAGTCCATGCCGGCTGCCTTGATATGGGCTGCATGGGAAAAATAAACACAATCCGGTTGTTTTGCATACACATACCAGGGAACCTCCCGCTCTTTTGCCACATACTCTGCCGCAAAAATGGCCTCATCTTCTGTTTCACCCATGGGTTCATCTGTATGACAATCCAGGCAGGATTCTGTTTTGGGGATGCCAGAAAAGGTACCATCTTCTCTGAGATAATGGCAGGATTCACAGTCACCTGTTTCCTCTACATGCAGGGCATGATCAAAATTAAAGGGCTGCTCGTGTTTGGAATACAGCAGCTTGGGAAACAGCAGCCAGCCGGATAAAAAGCATATCAAAAATGCCAAAATAAAAAAAATGACACCCAGCCCCAGGCCTGTGTCATTTTTTGGATCACCGGCAGCACATTCCTCTGTACCATCCATGGAACCATGTTCTGTTTTGTTTTCTATTTCACTCATGAAAACTCCATCAATGTTAAAATGTTGATGTTTACTATAACCATTTTATCCAGGCACCCACCCGGACCTATATTATTTTTTTGCATCCGACACAGCTCGGGTCGGCTGCAATCAGTTCCAAACAGCATAATCGCGTTATTCTATAGTAATATCTGAATTTGTTGTCAAGATAAAATGAGGCGGGTATAAAGGAAGATAAAAGGAGGGAAAAAGGGAGGCCGTAATACTTTCACATCCATTTTCATGGGTTGAAAATGGATGTGAAAGTATTTTTGACTCCAGGGTTCTACCCATAACTGTGCAGACCGGAAAGCAGGTAGTTCACCCCGAAATAGGTGAACAACACCGCCACAAAGCCCACAATGGAAACCAGAGCCAGGTTGCGGCTGTGCCATCCCCGCATCAGGCGCAGGTGCATGAAGATGGCATAAACAAACCAGGTGATCAGGGACCAGGTTTCCTTGGGATCCCAGGACCAGTATTTTCCCCAGGCTGAATTGGCCCATACCGCCCCGGTAATAATGCCGATGGTCAAAAACAAAAACCCGAACACTACCATCTGGTAGGTAAGTTCGTCAATGACTTCCCAGGCAGGCAGCCGGCCGGAAATGGCACCTTTGGCCGGCTGACCGGGTTTGATAAAATAAATGATGCTGAATCCGAAGGCTACTGCAAAGCCGGCATATCCCAAAAAGCAGGTGATGACATGGGCAATGAGCCAGTTACTTTTCAACGCAGGGATCAATGGACTTATTTTCGAGCTGATACCAGGATCAAAAGAGGCATAGGCAATGGCCAGAAATATCAGAGGAGAAATAAATACGCCGAACCCCTGTTCCTTGTACTTTAGTTCCACAAAAATAAACAAAAGTGCAATGGTCCAGGAAAAAAAGACCAGAGATTCATACATATTGGAAAACGGGGCATGGCCATACCCCATTTGATAGGATTCCACCCATCGCAGCCCGATTCCTGCCGTATTGAACACAAAGCCTGTAACCAGTGTAAAAAAACCAGCTTTTGCCAGCATTTTTTTCTTAAAGGCAAAGGATCCTATATAAAAAACCGTGGCCAGTCCATAAATAAAAGTGGTTGAGGATAATGCAAAGGAACTGTTCATATTCATTAACCTTTTTTAAATTGATTTTGCAGATGGGTTGCCATTTTTGCCAGTTTCAGCTTCAGGTTCTGTGCGCTGCGGTTTGTCCTGCCTGCCAGATGGATGCGTGTGCCACCGCCATCCAGGGGATAAAGGGCAATGAGAAAAGACTGGTAGGACATGAAAAAGGTCACCCAGCAACCAAATATCATGAGAACAAAACCGGCATATACATACCATACGCCCGGATCTTTTGTGACCTGGAGGCCGGTATAGTATTTTTTTTCAAATTCTTTGACAAAGAAAGAAAATCTGCCTTTGCGCATTTTGTCAAAGGTGGGAAACTGCATGGGCAGACCGATCTGGAATTCTTGTTTTCCCTTCAGGTTCACCTTGCCGAAAAAGGCCTCACCCAGGTTGCGGCCCCTGAAATCAAAATGGGGCAAAAATCCCTGGAGCTGGAAACTGCCTGCATCATCGGGAAGGGCTATGGTTTCACCCACCTGCATGGTACGGGTGATTTCCTGTCCGGTGTTGTTGTCCGCAACAGTGACCGCGGCTGCCCCGGGGGATGCTGTCCCGTAAGAAGATTGAAATATATTGATCCCTTTGTAGCGCAATGGATGGTTGACCCGGATATCTGTGGTAAGTGTCTCGTTTCCGTCTTCTATTATGGTCAGATTGGATCGAAATTCTTCAGGAGCCCCGGTATCATAAAATTTCACTTCAAATTCATTGCACCGGATCATAAAATCCAGATGAACAGGTTCTCTTGTCTTCGCGGTGAACACCGTCCTGGTCTGATCGCCTTCATCAATCCGGACATTGGCCTTAAAACCGAAAACAGCGCCTATCAGAGCCCCCAGCAGCAATAGAAGCACACTGGCATGTACAACAAAAACCCCGAGCCGGGTCCACCGCCCTTTTTCCGCATACATTATCCGGGTGCTGTCATCTTTTTGCCTGTGCACAGGTCCCACCTGTTTTGACAGCCATTTTTCACAAACTGCAGCCACAAGATCTGTATCCTGGTCCGCAACAAATGTCTGTTTTGTTTTGGTCTGCAAAAACCGGTCAGGATTGAACCGGATCTGTTTTGGAAAAATAATTTTCCAAATCAATGAAAGCCTTTCCACCGAACAGACAACAATGTTGATGCACAAAAGCACCAGTAACAACAGAAACCACCAGGAATGGTACATATCATCAATATGAAAAACCTTTATCAGGTTATACATACCTTGTCCGTAAAGATCGATATATTGGCGGGGGGTTCCATTCTGGAGCACCACTGTTCCGATGATGGAAGTGACAGCCAGCAGTACCAGGGTATAAACCGTCAGTTTGACAGAACAGAAAAATTCCCATATCTGCCGGGGGATGGTGTCTTTGTTTTTCACTTTTTTTCTTTCATTGTCAGGTTGTTTTTTCACACCGGATCAGCGGTATTGCTTTCCAGTTCACTGGCCAAAAGGCCTGATACATTGGCAGCGACCATAACCAGTTTTTTTTAAAACCGCTCCCTTATACCAGAATCAAAAAACTTGCGCAAAATCTTTTCACAAAGATGATTAATTTGTAATGTTCCATATTCCCTTTTTTATGGACACATAAAGTCCTGAAACTGTCCATGGCAGAAAGCGATTCTCTCATGCCCTGCTGCTGAAAGATAAAAAGGGAAAGGATTTCATTGAAAGAAGATAACGTCTGAAATATAAAACAGCACCTTTTTACAAGGTGCTGCGGGGGTTATCCTTGTTTACGCTTGTTTTGTTATCTGGAATATGTCGGGTATACAGCGGACTTTCTGGTGGCTTGTCTTCTGTCACCAGACACATTTCTTCTGTCCACACCCTTTCTGCGATTGTTTTTAAAGGAAAGTTCCACAAATATGCCTTCTCTTACACTGCTCCTTCTGTCTGCCCTGGCTTTTCGCCGGTCCCTGCGGAATTTGCGGGTGACAGTTCTTCTTCGCTCGGAAAATCCCCGGATCCTGTAAGGAGCATCAATGGCTTCGTCCTTAACCGGTAATATTTTATAATCAAATACCATGATGTTTTCCATATAGTTTCAGATTAGTATTGCACCTTTAACCATAACCTGATTATCAATATCGTCACACATGGCATTCTTCTTTAATTTTTTTGCATGGTGTCGTCGATATATTGATGAATTCTTAAAAACGGTACATATAAGGAATCACTGGTTTTAATGTGATCCACAAGCCAGTTTCGCAGTTCCAGTATAGTGTCCATGGTCAGGTTTGCGATATCTTCTGCAATCTCACGTCGCAGGCTGATGGCGCTTCTGATGAACCGGCGATGTGCCCTGGAATGGATCTCCCGGTCAGGATATTTTCTTTTCCGCAGAATTTTTTCCTCCGCAGAAAAATACAGTTTTCCATAATCATTGATTTCAGAAATCAAATTGGCAACAGCTTTGGGATCCGCTTTTTTTTGTTTCAGATCTATCAATTCATTAAAAAGATCAAACATTTTTTTCTGGTGATTATCTATTTCCTGGACATCCACACTGAATGTGGGATCCCATTCGATCTTAAGATCGGCTTGTGTCATTATTATTATCTCCTCAATACCTCTTTTTTTTCCGGAACCATACATTTCCGATAATTGCAATGGAAATCCCCAAGGCCAGAACGGTTGCAATCACAACGCCCTGCTTTCCAAACCACGGATAAATAACCCGGGGAACCATGTAGATGTATAATACTATATGACAGATTCCGATACAGACAAGGCGATACCAGTTTTTTTTCATTTAATCATCTCAAGCAGTCTGGTATGGATGTTATCAAATCCTCCGTTGGACATGATCAATATCAGATCTTCCGGGACAAGCCTGGGTGACAAAAATGCCAGCATCTTTTGTACATCAGCAAAATGATGGGCTTCAACCCCTAGATTGTTAATGTCTGAAACCAGTTTTTGGTGGGACAGCTGTTCGTTTTCCGGAATCTTTTTTTTCACACAAGGATTGCATATACAAACCAGATCAGCCTGCTTAAAAGCCGGGGGGTAGCTGGTCTGGAAAAAAGTGCGCATGGAGGTGTTGGTACGGGGTTCAAAAACGGCAATAACACGGCCTTTGCTGTAAAAGGGCTTGACCGCCTGAATGGTTTCTTTGACCGCTGTCGGGTGATGGGCAAAATCATCCATCACCGTGATCCGGTTTTTAACTCCCCGGATTTCCTGGCGGCGCCTGATACCGGAAAAAGAGGCCATGGCCGTTTGAATCAATGCGGTGTCTACACCAATGATATCGGCTGCAGCTGCGCAGGCTGTAAAATTCAGAAGGTTGTGCTCCCCCTGCAGCCGGGTTTCAATTTCATAGGATGTGTCCGGACCCTGGATTCGGGCACGGGTAAAAAAATCATGGTGTACAGGAGCAGCAAATGACCAGTCTGCACCCTTTCCGTATGTGATAACATTTCTGGCATCATTATTGAGGACATCCATGAGATGGGGGCTGCCTCTATAAGCGATGACATGGCTTTTGTCCGCCACTTTTTTAACCAGTCCGGCAAAAACCGTCTTCACATGGTCCAGATCCTTAAAAATATCAGCATGGTCAAATTCCACCCCGGTGATAATGGTAATAAAAGGGTCATAGTGCATGAATTTGGGACCTTTGTCAAAAAAGGCTGTGTCATACTCATCTCCTTCAATCACCATGTAATCACCTGCACCGATCCTGAAGCTGGACTGGTAATCCTTGAGGATGCCGCCGATCAGGAAGCCGGGATCCAGTCCGGCTGCTGCAAGGATATGTGCCATAATGGATGCAGTGGTGGTCTTGCCGTGGGTCCCGGTTACCAGAATAATTTTTTTCCCGGCTGCAACAAACCGGTTCACAGCCTGGGGCATGGACAGATAGGGTATACCGCGCTCCAGCACAGCCTGTGCTTCCGGGTTATCCCGGGTGACCGCATTTCCGATAATGACAAGATCCGGATCATGGGCCAGATTCTGTGGGCCGAACCCGTTTAAAAGCGGTATCCCGCT
>JAABRW010000465.1 GCA_011390695.1 Desulfotignum sp. | reverse complement strand
AAATGGGACTGAAGATATGCCGTCCGGATCTGATCATCCTGATCCATGATGTTCATGGCCCCTTCAATTACATGCTCCAGTTCCCGGACATTGCCGGGCCAGTGGTAACGGCCGAATATCTCCATGACCTGCTGGTTTACTCCCCGCACCTGTTTGCCCAGGGCCTTGTTGTGTTTGGCAATAAAATGGTTTACCAGCAGGGGCAGGTCTGCAATGCGGTCACGCAGGGGAACAATATGGATGAATACCACCCCTAAGCGATAAAACAGATCTGAGCGCAGGCTGCCGTCGGCAATGGAAATATGGGGGTCCTGGTTCACCGAGGAGATGATTTTCAAATCAAATTTTATTTCCTTGAGTGCTCCCACCCGCCGCACTTTCCCTTCCTGTACAATGCGCAGGATCTTGCTTTGGAGGCCCACAGGCATGGAATTGATTTCATCCAGAAAGATGGTGCCCTGGCTGGTGCGTTCAAACAGCCCGGCTTTGTTGATGGAACCGGTGAACGCCCCTTTGGAGGTGCCGAACAATATACCCTCCAGCAGATTCTCCGGTATTGCGGCACAATTGACCGGGGTATATTTTTTTTCATGCCTGGGGCTGTGGTTGTGGATGGCCCTTGCAAACAATTCTTTGCCTGTGCCGGTCTCTCCGTACAGCATCACCGGAGAGGGGGTGTTGGCTGCCATGCGGGCCGCGTTCAGGGCATCCTTGAGTGCAGGATCCTGGCCGATGATGGTATCAAAAGTGATCTCATGATGATGCATGCGGTACTGGCTGTCCGGCAGGTGCATGGATGAGAGGGTTTCAGTGAGAACATTGAAATCGCGCACAAAACAGATGGACCCCACAAGCTTGTTTTTGTTGAAGATGGGATGGACATTGTGGATGGTATTGGCAAATTTTCCCATGCGGGTCCGGTAGTAGATGGGTTCATCAACGATGGGGCGCCGGGTGTGAAGGCAGCGCATGATCAGGCTGGTGTGATCATCCAGGTCATACACCTCTGTCACACGGTTGAGGAGGGCTTTTTCCGGGTCCAGTTCATCAATACGGGACATGGCATGGTTGTAATAGACAATGATACCGTCCTTGTCGGTGATAAGCACCCCGTCACTGTATTCGTCAAATATGGCCAGAAAGTTGGCATTATCCAGGCCGAACAGGAATTTTCTGGCATTGTGGTGTGATAAACGGTTCATCTTACAAGAGCCTGATCAGTTCGGGCAGGATCTCAAACACATCCCCCTGGACCTGGTAATCGCAGTTGGCCATTATGGCGGTATTGTCATCCTTGTTCACGGCAATGACCATTCTGGCGGTTTTCATGCCGGCAAAATGCTGGATGGAACCTGATATCCCAAAAGCAATGTAGACCCGGGGGCTGACTTTTTCCCCGGTCTGTCCCACCTGATAGGCATACGGCACCCATCCTTCATCCACAGCCACCCGGGAAGCCCCCACAGCGGCATTCATTTTTTCGGCGCAGTCAAAAACCAGAGAAAAATTGTCTTTGTTTTTCAGTCCCCGGCCCCCGGCAACGATAATATCTGCCTCTGCCAGGCTGGCCCGGCTGCTGTCGTCACCGTCATCCCGGGACACAAGAACAAAATCTGCAGGTACAGTGCTTTCTGAAGCCACGGCAATCTTTTTTGCCTGTGCAGGAAAGGGTATGGGCGGTATTGCATTGGGCCTGATTCCGAATATCACCACATCACCTGTCAGCTGGATATCCGCCAGCACCTTGCCGGAATACTGGGAGGTTCTGGCAATATTTTTTTTCAGATCCACATCCAGACAGTCCATTACCAGCGGGGCATCCAGCAGGGCAGCCACCCGGGGTATGAGATCTTTGCCGTCTGCACTGGAAAGCCCCAAAATAGCATCCAGCTGCAGCTTTTGGGCAGCCTTTGCCGCTGCATCAGCCCGGACTGCGGGGTTCAGGCGGATCACAGGATCGGAAGCAAGGGCCATGTCCACAACCGTGGTGATGCCGTATTGTGCCAGAATATCACAGGTGACATCATCCACGCCGTCCATAACCAGGGCATGCAGATCAGATCCTGTGCGAACAGCCAGGGTGATCATCCCGAGACTGGTCTCTTTGATCCTGTTGTTTTCCATTTCAATGAGGATTCCTGTCTTTTTCATGTCAACACCTTTGCTTCTTTCCGTAGAATTCTGATGATCTCTTTTGCCTGGTCTGCCGGGGTTCCTGTAATTTTTTTGGGATGGCGTTTCTGCACCAGGGGTGCGAGTGCAACGGTTTTTGCTGATCCGCCGGCAGGGGGGATGGACAGGCTGTCCAGGGAAATTGTTTTGATGGTTTTTTTGCGGGCCTTGACCACATCGGGAAAGGTCGGATATCCCGGGGTGTTCAATCCGCGTCCCGCCCCCACCACACAGGGCAGGGCCAGTGCAAAGGTGCGGGTTCTGCCCCCGGAAAGTTCACAGGTGACAACCGCCTTGCCGGATGTGACATCAAGGGATGCCGCATTGGTCACCACGGGAAAGCCAAACAACGCCCCGATGCGGAACTGGGTCTGCATGCCTTCGCTGTCTATCGATTCTTTGCCGGTGAAAATAATGCCGGCAGATCCGTCCTGTACAATGGCGGCGTGCAGGGCCCGGGCCGTGGTCATGCTGTCGCAGACTTTATCGGTCTCCACCAGAATGCCTCTGTCAGCACCCATGGCCATGGCGGTCCGGATGGTTTTTTCTGCATCCGGTTTACCCAGGCACACTGCGATTATTTCACTGTCTGCTGCTTTTTTTTTCAGGGCAGCTGCCTCGGTTACCGCATGCTCGTCATAGGGGTTCAGCAGGAAGGCTACTTTTTCATCGATCCGGATACCATCCAGGATGTGGATATTGGCGGCTGAATCCGGTACATGTTTTATACATACATAAATCTGCATTATATGCACACCAGTTTTTAAATTTTTTGTGATTCAAGAGGGTTGCATTATTGCGTTTTTAATTCTTGATAAAAACACAATAATGCAAGCCTGACCCTGTTCGTCATCGCTGAACTCCGAAAAATGCGTTATATCCATATGCCGTCATCCAGGGGCAGGATAGTGAAGCCGGGTGAAAAAAAGGGCAGTGCCAGGGTTTTCCCCGGCCTGCCCCTTGACAAAAGCGTGCTGCACTGAATGTGCACAGCATGATGGTATATGGTGCCGCTTTTTTCCTGTTCCGGCAAATATTTGCCGGAACCGAGGGATCAGTACGGCTGGTTTGTGCTATCCGTTTACCGAAAAACTGGAGTCATAGTTGATCTCCCGTTTTCTGGAGAAAAAGCCCACGTCAAGGGTGCGTTTGGTGTATTTGAACTCATACTGGAACGGTTCCTTGTCATGGTCCAGGCCTTTTTCGCAGGCATCAATGAGTTCGGCCATCATACGTCCCACAACCGGGGCATTCTTGTACTGGTTGCCCGAGGTGCCAATGGCCATGTAAAACCCGCCAAGATCGGATTTGTCATACACCGGAATCCAGTCATCAGAGCAGTCATACAGATCCACAACCCCTTTGGGCTGGTTGGGTACCTGCAGGGTGGGGATGCGTTTTCCCAGACGGTAGCACTGGGCTTTCCACTGCTCGTCTGTGAGAACATTGTCTTTGCCGTGGCCTCCCTTGCCGGCATAAAATTCATCCGGATCCACCCATTCCTGGGGATCGCAGTCCGGGTCTTCAGAACCGATGAGGAACAGGTTGCCCACTTCCGGCCTGACATAGCAGCCGATGTCGCCGTCAGACATGTGGTATCCGTCGTTGAGATAATCATAATCTTCCGGAGACGGACAGTACATGACCTCGTGGCGCAGGGAGTTGGTTTTGATGTTGCAGCCTTCATATACCCCTTCAGCCATCTGGTTGATCTTGAAGGAATGGGGGCCGCCCACGTTGACCACAATGTCCGCATCGATCCGGGTGCCGTCTTTGAGGGTGATACCGGTCACTTTGCCGTTTTCGCTTCTGATGTCCACCACTTCCGCGTTGAACATGAACTCTCCGCCTTTGGCTTCAGCAGCCCGCATGATATTGTGGGCGGACAGGGCAGGGTCGTTCACATACCCGCCTTCCGGGCAGAAAATGGCGCCTTCCAGCATTTCTGTGGGCTCGTCAAAGAATTTGGGGTCTTCAGGCCGGCGTACAGGCCAGAATTTGTGCAGGTCAATGGGGGGCACATGTTTTTTGATGGTGTGATTGTCCCATTCTTCATACTTCACGCCTACGGCATCATAGTGTTTTTGTACTTTTTGCCAGTCATGGCCTTCGGATTTGAGCAGGATGGAGCCGGTATTCATGTATCTGGCCATGCCTTTTTCATCTGTGACATTGCCCAGGTAGTTTTCCCAGTCCAGCCAGTATTTGAACCCTTCATAGGCCAGGGCCACCCCGTCCTCTGTGGAGTAGTGGGCACGCACAATGGCGCAGGAACCGGCGGTGGAGCCTTCTCCTGCATCGGGAAGCTTGTCCACGTTCAGGGTTTTGTAGCCCATTTTGCACAGTTCATAGGCAATAGGGGTTCCAATAACACCGGCACCGATAATAATTGCATCATATTTTTTGTTCATGTTTTTTTGTCTCCTTATAAATTGTTTATCCAGCTGGTGAACCGGGCTTCGCCGGCCGGCGTGAGCCCGAACTCTTCACCGGCATGGAGGATGCCATCGATCATATGTTTGCCATATCCTCTGGAACAGGTCAGCACCACACCGGATTTTTCCGCTTCCCGGCTCAAAGTTACAATCTGGCAGGGCACATGGGAAAAAGGACCCTGGAAAAGAAACGGGGTCTGTTTGTTTTCACCTGCAAAGTCCAGATTGGACAGTTTTTCACAGACGGAAAAAACCCGGCTGCCGAAAATCGCCACAAAAATAGTGGCTTCAGTGACATCAGTGTATTCCTTTTCTTCGGGGATGTCTATGGTTTCCCCCTCCAGGTGATAGATGGATGTCTGGATGCGGTTCATGCGGTTCACCAGTATCCCTTTTTCCAGAACAGACCGGCAAGGTGTTTCAGGAATCGTGATCCCGAAGGGTTTTTTGGCTGCCAGGTCTGCACATTGCAGGTCCAGGCGGGTCCTGTGGCTCAGATCCACCAGCCAGGGTCCTTCTCCTTCGCCGTGATATTCCAGGACCACATCCCAGTCGCCATGTTTTTGATTTTTGAGCGGTGTTGCCTTGAACTCGACCGCTGAGTATCTTTTAATATCTTTCATGCGTGTATCCCTTACATTTTCATCCGTTTACCTTCAGGATCATAGAACGGTGTTTCCACAATCGTTCCGTAAATCAGCTCGCCATTGCATTCATCTTCATAAAATGCCAGCCGGGTGCCGATTTTGCTCATGTCTCCTTGCACCAGGGCCATGCCCACGGCTTCATTGAGGGAAAAGCTGTTTCTGGCGGTGCACACATGGCCCAGGACCCGGTCATCCACGATCAGGGCGCCGTCTTTGGGGGCTCTGCCATTGTTTTCCATCTTGAATCCCACAAGCTTGAGCCGGGTGTTGTCTTTTTCCGCCTGGATCAGGGCAGCTATGCCGACAGTCTTATAGCCTGTTTTTTTCCGGGACCAGAGAAATCCCATGCCGATATCCAGCAGGTTGGTGCGCTGTTCAGATTCCTGGCCCAGTATGACATGGCATTTTTCCATGCGCAGCACATTCTGGGCTTCCACACCGAAATTCTGGATCTTGAACTCTTTGCCTGCTTCATTGAGCATCAGCCACAGCGATTTCATATAGGAGGCGGGTACATGCAGCTCATAGGACAATTCGCCCACAAAACCCAGGCGCATGGCCTTGACAGGAATGGTGTCGGCAATGGTGAACTCTTTGTATTCGGAAAAACCGAAACCCTCGTTGCTGACATCGATGTCCACCACTTTTTCCAGCACTTTTCTGGCATTGGGGCCGGACAGGTTGATGACGCCCATGGCATCGGTAAGGTTCACCAGGGCAAAATCCCAGTTCTCATACCGGGTATGGTACCGGATCCATTCTATGGTCTGGCCGGCGCGGCCGGTGGAGGTGGAGAAGTAGTAATCGTTTTCCCCCAGCTTGACCACCACGCCGTCATCGATTACACAGCCGTCATCATTGCACATGGCCGTGTATTTGACCCGGCCTTCCTTGATTTTGGAAAGATCGGACACATATACCCGCTGCAGGGCGTTCAGGGCATCGGGTCCGTGAATCCTGAATTTTCCCAGGGTGGAGCCGTCCAGCATGCCCACGTTGTTTCTGACATTTTCGATCTCTTTTTTGCAGGTAAAGTCTTTTGAAAAATACCGTGCCCGCTGCCATACCCCGATATTTCTGAAAATGCCGCCGTCTTTTCGCTGCATCTCATCCATGGGGGTTCTTTTGAACATGGTATGGTTGGTACCGGCATACGTGGCAATAAATGCAGGTACCAGGGGCGGCCGTACCGTGGTGGGTTTGATGCGGATATCGGGCAAAGCCTGGTATTTGGCGGTGAACAGCGGCAGGTTGTGCCCCGGGATGCCGCCCTGGCCGGGACCAAGTCCTGCACCGGAAAAGCGCTTGATCAGTTCAGGAACATCAAACCCCTTGTTGATGGCCTGTTTGATATTTTTGATGCTGACGTCTTCATCAAAGCAGATAAAAGTTTTTCTTCCCTTTACCGGTGCGGTGATAAGCTTGGTGCCCCTGGCAGGTCCGGGCAGGGTTTCCATGGCTTTCTTGGCATCGTCCAGCTCGGCAATGGAGCAGTTTTCACAGTCATATGCCGCTTTGAGTCCGGCCAGATGACCGGAGGCTTCAATGGATTCGGCATTTTCAAATCCAAGCAGGCGCCCGGCTGCGTACATTTTTTTAGGCAGGTCTGTGGGCAGGAAAAAATTGGTGTGGTTGTCATAGGTCAGTTTTGCCTGGTTCACCACCAGAGGGCCTGTAAGCGGGGTAAATCCGGCTGATGCCACCAGCACATCACAGTCAAATGTTTTGGAAACCGTGGCATCCACACTCTTGATGGTGACTTTTTTCACCTGTTTGCTGCCGTGGGCTTCGGTGGCCACCCAGCCTTTGAGGATGGTGATTTTCCGATCCAGAACCGCCTTGAGCAATTTGGGATCCTGTCCGTCTTCTCTGATATCCGCGATGACCGGAATGGACAATCCCAGATCATGCAGGGTAGCGGCTGTTTCAAGTCCCAGGTCATGCCCGATGGAAAACACCGCAGTCTTGCCGGGCAGCATACCATAGGTATTGGCCAGGCGCAGGGCACATCCGGCCTGCATCACGCCGGGGCGTTCATTGTTTTCAAACAGCAGGGGTCTTTCAATGCAGCCGGTGGCAACCACCACGCTGCTGGCACGGAGTTCAATATACCGTTCCGTAAAGGGATCGGATTCTTTTCCGATCTGAAAACCGGTGATCAAATTGTTGTTGTATGTTCCCACATTGGCCGTGTGGGTGAACACCCGGATGTTTTCGGTTTTTTCCACTTCTTTTGCCAGCTGCACCGAGCGTTCATGATGGGTCTGGCGGTCGATATATTCAGACGTGCGGTATTCAAAATGTCCCCCCAGCCAGGGCCGTGCTTCCATGAGGATGACCCGCAGCCCTTTTTGGGCCGCAGTCAGGGCAGCTTTCATCCCGGCAGGTCCGCCGCCGATGACACACACATCACAGAAGGGGAAAATTTCATCATATTTGCCGGGCATGTGGTGATCCGGAGACAGCTTGCCGATACCGGCGGCTTTGCGGATCTGTTTCATGGCAATGGGCCAGATTTTGGCGGGTTTGTGCATGGTGTCATAGTAGAAACCGGCAGGCATGGCCCAGTCCATCTTGTC
>JAABRW010000464.1 GCA_011390695.1 Desulfotignum sp. | reverse complement strand
TCATGGATCCGGATATCCTGTTCCAGGATCTTGAAAAACTGGGGTTTTCCGGAAAGGATTTTGCAAAATTCAAGAAACTGATCACCCTCCCTTTTGGTATTGTTCTGGTAACAGGTCCCACCGGATCAGGCAAATCCACTACCCTGTATTCCAGTCTGCGCATGCTCTCATCTGCAGAGGTGAATATTACCACCATTGAAGATCCCATTGAGATGATCCATGAGGAGTTCAACCAGATTTCTGTTCAGCCGGCGGTTAGTGTGACCTTCGGGTCGTTGCTGCGCAATATCATGCGCCAGGACCCGGATATTATCATGGTGGGGGAAATCCGGGATCTTGAAACCGCCCAGGCTGCAGTACAGGCTGCTTTGACCGGTCACCTGGTTCTGTCTACCCTGCATACCAATGACAGCGTGTCTGCTGTTTTCAGGCTGCTGGATCTGGGCATACCGCCATATCTGGTGCATGCCTCCCTGAACGGGGTCGTTGCCCAGCGTCTGGTGAGAAAAATCTGTCCCTATTGCATTCAGGGTATTGAAATGGATGCCAGAGAACTTTCAGAGCTGGGGCTTGTGGTGGCAAAAAGCGGTCCTGTCAGTCTTTGTCATGGGAAAGGATGCAACAAATGCCGGGGAACCGGTTATAAGGGGCGGATCGGTATTTATGAAATTTTGCCTTATACAGAATCTTTGAAAAAAATGAGCACCCCGGATGGCAGCTTGAAAGCCATGCGGAACAAGGCCATGGAACAGGGACTGGTGCTGCTGCGCCAGAACGGCATAAAAAAAATGCTGCAGGGCGAGACCACCTACCAGGAAATTCTGCGCATTACCTGGGATCAGTTTTAATAATCATCTTTGGATACCCGGGAATTCTTGACTTTTTTTGCAGGCCTGTTTTATAAAAACCCAGGAAATGTTACCTGAAATTACCAGGATTGATAAAAATGAAGCAGATTGCCAATCTATTGTTTGAAGCCAGGATCTTAAAAGATCTGAACCGGTCAGGGTATGCTTTTTTGGGAGCGGGCCGGGAAAGCATTGCAGAGCATTGTTTTACCATGGCATTCATCTGCTTTGTTATGTCACGCCTGGATCCTGAAGCCAATGGCGAACGGCTCATGGCCATGGCACTGGTTCATGATATGGCTGAAGCCAGGACCGGGGACTTCAACTATGTGCAGAAACACTATTCCACCACCGATGAATCCAAAGCCATTGACCATTTAACAAAGGATCTTGCCTTTGGCGCAGATATCATATCCCTGATTTCAGAATTCAACCTGGGGGAAACCAGGGAGGCCCGTTTGGCAAAAGATGCTGACCAGCTGTCTTTTATCCTAGAATTGAAAAAACTCAAGGATACTGGCGCGGCTTTTGCTGACAAATGGCTCCTGGTGGTTCTGGAACGGCTGAAAACTGATACAGGAAGACAGATGGCCCGCAGCATTATGCAAACCGGCTGGGATGAATGGTGGCTCCATGACTATACTGAATAACGGCCATGCCCTGAGGGGCACAACAAAAAATGAAAGCTGTTAGCTGTTAGCTTTTAGCTGAGGACTGATGGCTTTCATATAAAAAACCAATAATTTAGGGTTGTTATGGCTTTAGAAACCATATCTGTTCTTTTTGCAAAACCTGCCGCTGGAACAGCCCATACCGATCCATTGGAAACAGCTGACGGATTCATTGTCCAATCCGGTGAAACCAAAGCACGGTGCGAAAAGATTGCCGGCAGATTTCATCCGGATATTGTATTGGTGGATCCCGGGCCCTGTGCCACCATGGCTGCGGTACAGACCTGGGCTGCCTGGCTGGCTGAGGTGCCTTTTCTTTTCCGGCCTGGATGCTTTCTGGTTGTGGACACTGATATCTCCTTGGAAGAAAAATGCCGTTTCCGGGAATGCGGGTTTGATGAAGTGATACCCCGACCGGTTCAAGAACAGGCACTGCGTTATCTGGCATACCCGTATTTACGGCATAAGATCCTGGAACAAAAAAATTTTACCGCCGAACAGACCATGAAGCAGGCCCATACGTATCTGAACAGATTCAAACACAACTTGTCTGTTGTGAAAAATGAACTCATCCAGGAAAAGACCAGTCTTAATAATGCCCTGAAGCAGATTCACCACATGAACAAAGAGCGCAGCCATCTTAAAAACCAGGTTCAGAAGGTAAAACAGGCCCTTGAGCAGAATATGGACGGCTGTGAAAAACTGCTGTCTCAACTGATTCAAACCCGGGTGGAAACCAGCCGGGGACATGGAGAACGGGTGGCCCGGATTGCCTGCTTTATCGGCAAAGGTCTGGGCTTTGATGAAAAAAAGTTGGAGAATATTCATAAAGCTGGTATGTTGCATGAAATCGGGCTTGTTTTCATGCCCCGGACAGCGCAGACAAAACCATTTGACCAGTTGACCGCTTTTGAGAAAAACATTCAGCTGCAGTATCCAGTGAAAGGGGCGGACCTGCTAAGCCATTGCCAGGTATTTGAAAAAACCGCACACATTATCCGGCATATGCATGAAAATGCAGATGGTACCGGTTACCCCAATGGGTTGAAAAAAGAGTATATCCCTCTGGCATCCCGGATTCTGGCCGGAGCAGATATGTTTGATACCGTAAAGCACAGGGAAGATATCTTGTGTCTGGAAGACCTTGTGGCTGCCCTGGAAAATCTGGCTGGTTCCCGTCTGGACCCCCTGGTTGTCAACTGGCTGGAAAAATACGCCCTGATGCACATGGGATCCGATGCCTTCCAGATCCGTGAGGTGGGGATAGGACAGCTCGAGCCGGGTATGCGCCTGGGATGCGCCCTGTTCACTGCTGCCGGCACCAAGCTGTTCAGTGCTGATACCGTGCTGACCAGAACAGCAATTGACAAGATTATTCAATACAACAGGGAATTTCCTGTGGATGACATACTCTACATAAAGGTTTAAAAAATGGACATTGCTTCGTTTATCGGTGTTGTTTCAGGAATAGGATTTATTCTGGGTACCATTTTGCTGGGCGGCAGCATCATGATGTTTGTGAATATTCCTTCGGTGCTTGTGGTGGTGGGGGGAACATTTGCCGCCACCCTGGTCGGTTATCCCCTGGCCCAGTTTCTGGGTGTATTTAAAACCGCTGTGAAAGTGTTCATCTTTAAAATTGAAAAACCCGGGGATATTATTGAAAACCTGGTGGAAATTTCCAATAAAGCCAGAAAAGGGGGGCTCCTGTCCATTGAGAGTGATATTGAGACCACTGCGAATCCCTATCTGGCCCAGGCCCTGCAAATGACGGTGGATGGGGTGAAAACCATGGATATAGCCGCCATCATGCAAAAGCAGATGCAATTGACCAAAAAAGGACTGGATACCGGTGCTGAGATATTCGGGGCCATGGGGGCCTATGCACCTGCATTCGGTATGGTGGGAACCCTGATCGGACTGATCCAGATGCTGGCCAATCTGGATGATCCCTCTTCCATCGGACCCAAAATGGCAGTGGCCATGATCACCACTTTTTACGGCGCTGTGCTGGCCAACCTGTTTTTTATTCCCATGAGCGATAAGCTTCGGGGCAGAAACGAAGAAGAAATCACCAACATGAACATTATTTTTGAAGGGATCCTTTCCATACGGGAAGGGGAACACCCCAAGCTCATGGAAGACAAGCTCAACATTTATCTTTCCGGCACCAAAAAAGAAGAAAAAAATACCTAAATTTTATAAAAAAGAGCAAAGCACATGGCTGAAGATACTGACGCGAAAGCAGAAGGAAACCAAGCGGCTGTCCAGCCGTTACTGGCGGATGGCGATGCCAAGCCAAGGAAACAGGCCACCTGGCTGGCCACATTTGCCGACCTGATTACCCTGCTGATGTGCTTTTTTGTTCTGCTGTTTGCCATGAGCACCACCCAGCAGGAAACCTATAAGGAACTGGTACAATCTTTGCGCAGTGCCCTGGGCGCCCAGACAATTCCGGAGGCCGGTACCAGAGAAGGGCTGACCATGCATGCAGTGCCTTCTGAAGAACCCAGTGAAAACCAGCAGATAGATGAACTCGGGGGGATGATAGAAAAAGAGCTGGATGACATTGTTTCTGAAGTCCGGGAACTGGTATTGTTCAATAAACTCGGGGGAGAGGTCAGTGTGGTCAAAACCGAGGCCGGGGTGGTGATCACCATGTCGGATTTGCTCTTATTCAACAAGGGAGGTACCCGGCTGTCTGAAAAAGGGCTGGATATTCTGCAGAAAGTCGCTTCCGTACTTTCAAAACTGGCCTACCAGGTGAAGATAAAAGGGCATACCGACAGTACGCCCATCACTTCCGCCCTCTACCCATCCAACTGGGAATTGTCTGCTGCCCGGGCAGCCATGGTGGTCCGGCTCTTGGTGACAAACGGTGTTCCCCCCCAGTATATGTCTGCGGAAGGATATGCCCACTATCACCCGGTGGCCACCAATGACACCCCCCGGGGAAGGGCCTTGAACCGGCGGGTGGAAATCGTGTATGAGCGGGACAGCATTGCCCGCCAGTTTGCCGGCATGAATTCACAATGATGCGAAAAGGCAAAGGTCAAAGTTTGGCGGAACAGGATACTCTGCGTTTTTCAATTTCTTCTGACACAATGCGCATGATATCAGCAGGGGAAACCAAAGGCTTCATGCCGGGGCAGGCCGATGCCATGGCATCCCAGTTCTCAGGGTTGGCCACCAGGGTTTCAATAAATGGCCATGTCCGGCACATGCAGGGTTTGACCGGGTGAATGGTGCATTGTTTTTGGGCATCAAAAAAAACACAATGCCCGTCCACGCCCTGGGTTAATACAGGCCTGGAACCGGCCATGTCACAATAGGATCTCACAAATGTGTCCGGATCAGCCGCTATATATGCACAGATCTCTGCAATGTCCCGGCCGGTGACATAGGTACCGCCAAAGCCTTTGCAGCACTGGCCGCACAATTGGCATGTAAAAATATCATCCGTGGTTTTGTGTTCAGTATCCATATCTTTTTTCCATTGCTTTTTGCATGGTCAGGGGATCCACATACTGGAGATCACCGCCCATGGGAACCCCGGAAGCAATCCTTGTGATGGTGATATGCCTGGATTTGAGCCGGTCCATAATATATGCGGCGGTTGCCTCTCCTTCCACATTGGTGCGGGTGGCAATGATGATTTCCCGGACAAGGCCGGGATCGGCCCGGCCAAAGAGTTCTGCCAGCCGGATATCATCAGGGCCGATGCCGTCAATGGGGGACAAGGCCCCGCCCAGCACATGATAACATCCTGAAAATGCTTTTGATTTTTCAATGGCTGCCATGTCTGCGGGATTTTCCACCACGCATATGACCCCGTGATCCCTGGAAGGATCAATGCAGATAAGGCATTTTTCCTGATCACTGAGGGCAAAACAGGTGGCACATATGCGTACGGATTTTTTCAGCTCAATGATGTCGGCTGCCAGCGTTGCTGCTTCATGATCCGGTGCATGGAGCAGATGAAGGGCCAGCCTTTCCGCGGTTTTTCTGCCGATTCCCGGCAGGGTGGAAAAGCTGGTGATCAGCTTCAGGATGGCATCGGGATAATGGCTCACAGGTCTATAGGCCGGGAATATTCAACCCACCGGTAAGTTTGCCCATCTCAGAGGACACCATTTCCTGGGATTTGTTCAAGGCATCATTGACCGCTGCCAGAATCAGATCCTGAAGCATTTCAACATCTTCGGGGTCCACCACTTCTTTTTCCAGAACAATGGATTCAATTTTCTGGCTGCCGTTGGCCACCACTTTGACCATGCCGCCTCCGGCAGAAGCCTCAACCGTTTTGGATGCCAGTTCTTCCTGGGCCTTGAGCATTTTTTTCTGCAGCTGCTGGGCCTGCTTCATCATATTGTTCATATTTTTCATTGGGTTACTCCTGATATTTAATAATTGATAATTTCACCGTTGAAAATTTCCTGTGCTTCTTTTACCAGGGGATGATGTAATGCTGCCTGCCTGGCCTTGAAATCCGCCTTTTCCGGTGCAGCCTGGGGCAAAGGACTGTTTTGGGATACCACCTGGATGTGCAATTGTTTCCCCAAAAATGCCTGGCAGTTTTTTTTCAGCTCTTGTTGTTTGGTTTCCAGCCGGTTCTTATCAAAAGCTGAGCAATTATGCAAAAAAACTTCCAGGATACCAGATGCTGGTTCCTTGACCTCCCCTTTGGACAACAGCGCAGACAAATACGGCAGCGTGCTTTCAATCCGGGTTAAAAACCCCTGCCAGGTTTTTTCAGGTTCCCGGGTCTGTGCTTCAGGTTCAGTATAAATACGGTTTTCCGGCACGGATACCGGATGGGAAGTGCCTGGTGCACAGGCATTCTGCCGGACAGCAAGGGGTTCATGCACACCGGAAGAAGCGGTTTCAGCAGTTTTTTCATATGCCGGGCCTGCTGATTTTTTGCCGATCTGCCGGGCAAGGGCATCCAGTTTTTGTATAATCTGATCCAGAACCATACCCGGCCGGACCTGGAGCAGTTTGAGCAGAACTGTTTCAATGGCGATTTTTGTGTGGGATGAAAATTTCACCATGGATTCTTCGTGTAAAAGTACCTGGAGCAGTATTTCCAGATACCCCTCCGGCAGGGGAGATACCATATGATGGATCTGCTGTTTTTGTGCGAACGTCATGTTCACGGCGGGATGCTCAGGACCACAGAGTTTGATTACGTTCAAATTCCTGAAATGCACAATGAGATCACCATAAAATTTTTTCAAATCCATACCGGTGTCATTGATGGTTTCAACCAGGGCGATGAGGGCGGAACCATTTTTTTCAACCAGGGCAGTAATGATATCAGACATCAGTTTACGGTCTATGATACCCAGTGCTTCCGCTACCATGGCATAGGTGATGTCGGTATCCGGTGCAAAAGACAAAATCCGGTCCAGAAGACTCAAAGAATCACGTACCGACCCGTCCGCTTCCCGGGCGATCAGATCCAGGCCCTGGTCCTGGACCATGAAGCCTTCTTTATCACAGATGTTTTTTAACAGACCGGATATGGATTCCAGCGGAATCCGGCCCAGATCATGGCGCTGGCACCGGGACAAAATGGTGGCTGGTATCTTATGCACTTCTGTGGTGGCAAAGATGAACAAAACATGGTCAGGGGGTTCTTCCAGGGTTTTCAACAGGGCATTGAAGGCTGCTGTGGACAGCATATGCACTTCATCAATGATATAAATTTTGAAAGAAGCGGAAGCCGGCATATAGATGACGTTTTCCCGCAAATCCCGGATCTGGTCCACACTGTTGTTGGAGGCCCCGTCAATTTCAAACACATCAGCACAATGACCAGTGATGATTTCCGTGCAGATTTTACACTGGTTGCAGGGGGCGGGGGTAGGACCGCCTTTACAGTTCATGGCCTTTGCCAGAATTCTGGCAATGGTTGTTTTGCCCGTACCCCGGGGACCGGTGAACAAAATGGCATGGGCCATCCGGTCCTGCTTAATGGCGTTGACAAGGGTGGTGGTCACATGAGCCTGGCCCACCACATCGTCAAAACTCTGGGGCCTGTATTTGCGTGCTAAAACTTGATAAGACATGGTGTCCGGCATGGTGTGGCGGAGAGGGAGGGATTCGAACCCTCGGTACCCGGTTAGGATACACACGCTTTCCAGGCGTGCACCTTCAGCCGCTCGGTCACCTCTCCTTTGTCAATTAATCCGGGTAAATTAGTATTTTTTTGTTCCTGTGTCAAGGATTAAAGCAGTGGTCTGGATGCAAAACTACAAATGTAACAGTCTGAGATGGTCCTCTGTGGGGGTGTGGTCCGAATTGTAGAGATGAAGGGGTGGACGGATT
>JAABRW010000463.1 GCA_011390695.1 Desulfotignum sp. | reverse complement strand
CTACCTGGGCTGTGTCGCCATCAATGGCCTGTTTGCCCACAAAAATCAGATGGAAATCCGGCACTGAGATACGGATCGCAGCAGTCAGGGTCAATGCGGTCGCCCAGGTGTCTGCACCGGCGAATTTGCGGTCACTGACCAGGATTCCCTCGTCAGCCCCCAGTTCCAATGCCCGGACAAGAGCCTTTTTTGCCTGGGGCGGCCCCATGGAAACGGCAGTGATGTGGATATCCGGTAAAACAGCTTTCAGTCTGACCGCGTGGTCCAGTGCATATTCACAAAAAGGGTTGAGGATGGCGGAAACGCCCTCCCGTATCAGAGAACCGGTTTCCGGATTGACCTGGACGTCCGAGATTTCAGGTACCTGTTTGACTGCAACAACGATTTTCATAATTTCCTCAGCAAGTTGTGAATATATTTCCTGGATTTAGTGTGAGCAGCGGATCAAAAGCGGTTTTCATGGCAATCATCTGGTCAATGTGTTCTTTGGAATACATGGCCGGCAGAAATTTTGCCTTGATTTTTCCAATGCCGTGTTCCGCACTGACGCTGCCGCCGTATGATACCGCTGTTTTTGCAAATTCGGAATATATGGCCATCCCCTGGGATAACTGGTCCATATCCTTTGGCATGGCCGAAATATGGAAATGGTTGTTACCCACATGTCCAAATCCCACCCAGGGAATGCCTGCATCATTCAACCGCATACGGTAAAGGTTCCAGATGTCTAAAAGATGTGCATCCGGAACAGCCAGGTCGGAACTGAGCCGGTGAATGGCAGGATGCTTTTTTTTGATTTCAGCAATCTGCTGGGATACCTTTTCCGGGAGCAGGTGGCGGAACAATTTGAATCTGGAGACTTCACGGGGTTCATACCCGGCCCATGAATTTCTCAGATCAGCCCCGGCACTGCGGACTGTTTCATCCAGTGCACGGAAATCCGGATTGTTTTCTTCCGGATCAAACGGCAGGTCAAAAAACAAAGCCGCGCCTGCTGTGTCAGGGATAGACGGCATGCCTACCAGCCGAAGGGTTTCTGACTGCATCTGCCGCAGCAGGTTCAAGGCATTTTCCGAGTAGAATTCGATGAAATCCAGTTGCAGCCGCGGGTCGCTGCGCAATGCCTGCACCAACCTGAGAGCGGCATCATCCGAGTCAGTAAACTGAATGATTGCACATTTTTTTTCCCGGGGAAGCAGCGCCACATCCACCTGGGTGATGATCCCGAACGCGCCTTCAGATCCGATGAAAAGATCGATCAGGTCCATATGGGGTGCAGCATAAAACCCGGCAGTACATTTGGTTCTGGGCATTGTATAATCCGGAATCCGAACTGCGGTATGCCTGCCTGAGGCATTGCGGATAACAAACATGCCATTGGGAGAGGAAAAGTATTTGCCCCGGGGAATGTCCAGGATTTCTCCATCAACCGTGAGGACCCGTATGCCCCGGATCCAGTCCCTGGTGGCTCCGTAACGAAAGGTTCTGGCACCTGAGGCATTTGTGGCGACTGTCCCCCCGATGGTGGCGCTCATTTCCGTAGGGTCGGGTGGATAAAAGTATGAGACCGGGTCTTTGGAAAACCGGGCCAGGTTGTCTGTCAAAGAAGAACCGGGGGTACCGCTCATTCCTGGAAACCGTTTTTCAGAAACCATGGTGTCCAAATCTGATAAAAGCAGACCGGCCTGGGCACTCACCCGCCATTCATCCGCCTGTTCCGTGTAATAGAGATGGGTTGCCTGATTCATTTTTTCAAGGGATATGAGGGCACCGCCGGCAGGAACACATCCGCCTACCAGACCGGTTCGGGCACCGGCAACGGTGAGAGTCAATCCTTTGGCCAAAACATTTTTGACAATGGCAGCCAGTTCTTTTTCATTGGCCGGAAATGCCAGCAGCTCGACTTCTCCCGCTGACAGCTTTGATTCATCCGTAAGATAATCCGGATATCCGTTTTTGATGGCATCATATCCGTTTATCTGGTGGATGGATGCAACATCAACGGATTCTACCGGTTTTGATATGATCTCGTGCACAATATTCTCCCTTGGAAAAAACCTGTTTCTGTTTCATGATTGCGTGGCTTGTGGGGTAACCGGCTCAGGATCTGATTTGCGTTTTATGATGAGCTGAAGTGCCACTGCAAGGGCCAGAAGACCGAGCCCGGCAATGTCAGTATATAATCCGGGTTTGATCAGTGTGAGGGCTGCAGCCATCAGAAGTATTCTTTCAAAGAAAAGGGTTTTTTTGATGAACCAGCCCACCACTGATCCTGCCAACGCAACCACGCCGATCATGGATGTCACAGTGGCAAGGATGATTTTGGTTGTGGAGCCTACCAGGAGCAGCTGGGGCGCATAAACAAACATATAGGGAACAATGAAAGCAGCCAGGCCCAGTCGGCAGGAGGTGATCGCTGTCTTAAGGGGGTCGGCGCCGGAAATGCCCGCAGCAGCATAGGAAGCAAGGGCCACCGGCGGGGTGATTGCTGAAATAATGGCAAAGTAGAAAATGAAAAAATGGGCTGCAATAGGATGTATCCCGAAGTTCTGGGTAAGCACAGGAACGGTCAACGAAACCTGGATGATATAGGCAGCCACCGTGGGAAGGCCCATCCCCAGCAAGATGGAGGTGAACATGGTTAATACCAGCGTCAGTAATAAACTGCCCTGGGAAATGAGCAGAATGATGGAGTTGAACCGCATGCCCAGGCCGGTCAGGGTCAGAACGCCGATGATAATGCCGGCAGTGGCACAGGCAAGTGCCACCTGAACAGCACCTTTGGCACCGCTTTCCAGCGCTGACAAAATGCCTTTCAAAGACAGTCGGGTTTCCACACGGATATAACTGACCAGGATGGTAATCAGGATTGCCCACAGGCCCGCACGCATGGGGCTGTTTCCCTTGACCAGCAGATAGACCAGGACCGCCACAGGTATGATGAATTGAAAACCGTATACCAGGGTTTTACGGACTTTGGGCAGCTCACTGGCCGGCAGTCCCTTAAGGTTGATACGCAACGCTTCGAAATGGACCATGGAAAAGGCGCTGAAATAATACAAAAATGCGGGTACTGCCGCTGCGGCCGCGACTTTTATATAAGGCATCCCCAGAAATTCAGCAATGATAAAGGCCGCCGCTCCCATGATTGGCGGCATGAGCTGTCCACCGGAAGACGCAACCGATTCCACCGCACCGGAAAAACGGCTGCTGTATCCCAGCCGCTGCATCAATGGAATGGTGAATGCACCCGTGGTCACCACGTTGGCAACGGCAGACCCTGAGAGCATGCCCATGAAGCCCGATGCAAATATGGATGCTTTGGCCGGCCCGCCCCGGGCTCGGCCGAACAGCCCCAGTGACAAGTCAATAAAAAAATCGCCGCCCTTTGACTGTTCCAGAAATGCTGCAAATATGATGAACATGACAATGAATGTCGCAGATACTCCTGCCGGAATGCCCCAGATTCCTTCGGTCGTAAAGAAGATGTGATCCACCGCCCACATCAGAGAAAACCCCTGATGGCTGAGTATTCCCGGAAGATAGGGCCCGGCAAAGGTATAAGCAAGAAAAACAATCGCAATCACAGGAAGGCCCAGCCCCATGCTTCTTCTGGCAGCCTCCAGCAGAAGTAGAACACCGACACAGCCTGCTGCCACTTCATAACCGGTCAGGGGGGTAACATAGGAATACCGGGAAGCGATTTCACCGGCATTCAGCACAACATATCCCACTGTGGCCCCAATCAAACCGATGAGAATCCAATCATACCAGGGGGGCAGACCGTCTCTTTTTTTACCCCGGATGTCGCTCAGAAGAAAGATCAGAACCATGGCAAATCCAACATGGGCACTTCGCTGAAGCACTGATTCAAAAATACCAAATATGCCGGTGTAAATATGGAATGCTGCCATAGCCCAGGCTGTTACGGAAACCAGGTGGGTATAAATTCCGCTGGTCCGGCCTGAAGATTTACTGGTTTGTGAATCCATTCAAAGCTCCTTGTCACAGGGTGGAATAAATTTTGACCAATTGATTTTGCAACGTGCCCTTTCATTGATGAAAGGGCACGTTGCCGCTGAAAACATAATCAGGTGCAGATCTTAATATTACTGAATTATGCCGATTTCTTTGTAATATTTGAGTGCACCGGGATGGATGGCAACGCCGATGTCTTTGACTGCAAATTCCGGTGTCCAGGTTTCTACAACCTTGTGGACTTTGGAAAATTTTTCCTTGTTTTCAACAAGGGCTTTGGCCATATTATAAACCAGGTCATCGGGCAGGCTTTTCTGACAGATGATGACATTGTTTGAGCCCACGCAGAGCGAATCTTCTTCATGGCCTTTGTAAACCCCCGCCTTGACCGTCAAGGGGGAGTATCCATCATTGATTTTTTTGAGTTCGGCAAATTTTTCTTCACTTAAAGACAATATGCGAACCCCGCCGCTGATGGAGACAGCCGTATCCTGAATAACCGGGGCCGGGACTGTGGTAAAAGGCATGAACGCATCAATATGTCCGTCTTTCATCTGCATGGCGGCATCGGCATACGCCAGATGCTCCACTTTTTTCATATCTTTGTAGTCCAGTCCATGAACCTTGAGAATATTTTTCATGAGTACTTCACCGGATGTGCCTTTGAGGCCGGGAGCAATGCGTTTCCCTTTAAGGTCTGAAATGGTTTTGATATCGCTGTCACCCCTGACCACAATCTGAAGCGGGGATGGATACAGTGCGGCCAGTCCGGCAATGTTGGTCATGGGAGATTTGAACTGGGCTTTTCCCACATAGGCATCTGAATTGGCAAAAGAAAAGCTGATACCCAGGGTATACATTTTTTTATCCACACCAATAATATTGGCATCACCGGTGCCTTGCATGACCGCCATGTTGTAGCCCTTGACATTATTCTGGATGATATCTGCAATCGCTCCGCCCATGGGGTACCAGGTACCGCCCGCCTTTCCGGATGCAATGGTCAGATTTTCCGCTGCAAATGCTGAAACGGTGAAAAAAGAAACCAAAACAACCATGATCAGGGTAGTTATAGTGCACATAACCCGGTCTTTTTTTTTCATGAACATTTTTTTCTCCTTGATGATTTTTGGGGTGTTGACATTCGGACTGCAATGGACAGCCCGGGTTGACGGCATTACAATGGTTCCGAACCCTTTACGAATTTTTTAGTGCTTCCCTCCTTTCTTTTTTCCATGTACTTGTTCAGCAGGTTCAGGGTTTTATCACTTTGCCGGATGATTAGTTTTTCCGCCTTTTTGGCATTACCTGCTTTCAGAGCGTCAACGATCATCCGGTGCTCCTTGTTGGAATCTTTTGCCCGGTAGGGCTTGAATTTGAAGACAAGGCGGGCAAAAAAAGTTTTTTCCCAAAGGTTATCAATGAGGGAAATCAGGGTGTTGTTCCCGGACAAGGTATATATTTTTCGGTGAAATTCGACGTTCAACCGGCCCATTACCGTGTGGTTTTTTTCAGCGATTGCCTGTTCCATTTTTCCGATCAGATGTTCCAGTTCGGCAAGGTCACCAGGAGTTATCAGATCTACTGCCAGTCGGACGGCATACCCTTCCAGAACGCCCCGTAACGGGTATAATTCCCGTAGACATTCCAGATCTATTCCTTTGACATAAATTCCTGTATGGGTCACGATTGATATTAAATTCTCCGCTTCAAGCCTGCTTAACGCTTCGCGAACCGGTATGGCGGATACATTGAACTGATCGGCCAGCTGCTGGATCACCAGTTTTTCCCCGACAGGAATTTCACCTTTTAATATAGATGCTTTTATGCGCCGATAAATCTGTCCGGTTTTAGTTTCATTGGGTATGGTTTCCGTAAATTTGAGCATAAAAATCATATATGATATATGATATATTTTGTCAAGACCGAAATGTTTTCATATATATAATTTATAATTATCTGGTATTATAGGATATTCTAGAATAAAATCTAATTTTTTGAAAAAATACTGATATCGTTTATGAGATAAATGCTTAACAAATACAACTATTATTTTTTATTATATTCCAATTTGGAACAATTTTATGAAAAGGTAATCCCTTGACACAGTTGCTGGATAAAACGGAAGTAAATATCATATGTCTTCTACAGGGTATCGATAAACATTGACGTGAGATACAAAGTTGTATAAACATTTCCGCTGTTTGCAGGGGTGCCAACGGGGCAGTTTTGCCTAAAAGAATACCAGAAAAAGGAAAAGCAGCATGAAAAAAGTATCAATCTCTATGTTGGCGGCTATTATCATGACCGGGCTTGTTTTTCTGTCCGGGTGTTCCGATACCCCAAAAGGTGAAAAACCAGTTCCTGACAAGGCCCAGAAAATGCTTCAGGAAGGAAATGACCGGTTCTTCAGTGGAAAATCAAACCATCCGAACATGGATAAAGACCGCCTTGTCCAGGCAGGAAAGGAAAGTCAGGCTGACCATGCCTATGCAACGGTTATTACCTGTTCTGATTCGCGGGTGCCGGTGGAAGCCATTTTTGATGCCGGTATCATGGATATTTTCGTGATTCGGGTGGCTGGAAATGTCTGTGATACGGATGAAGCAGGATCCATTGAATATGGTTTGGCCCATGTTAAAACGCCTGTTATGGTGGTTCTGGGTCACACCCAGTGCGGTGCTGTAACGGCAGTCACCCACACGGTTCAGGGAAAAGGCCATACATTGGAAAGAAATATCCCCCCGCTTGTTGATAATATTGAGCCTGCGGTTCACCGGGCCATGGAAATTTACCCCCATGCCCAGGGAGATGACATAATCCCCCTGGCAATCGAAGAAAACGTATGGATCAGTATCCGGGATCTGTTTATGAAAAGTCCTGCCACCCGGGATCTGGTTAAAAACGGCACGGTAAAAGTTGTCGGTGCCATTTATGATGTGGGTACGGGCAAAATAGACTGGCTGCAGCAGGCCAGGGTCACCAATATCCTGCATGAGGTGGAGGCAAATCCGAACCGTGCCATTGAGGCTATGGCACCCCATGAAAAAGAGATCGCAGACCCATCTGTCCCCATGGAAAAAACAAAAGAAATCTCCCACGGATGACAGGTTTTTAGCAGACAATTCACACACCCTTGGATATAGGGAAGAAGTTAGTCTTGATGCCCCTTCCCCGCCACCATCTGATTCCTTGACCAAAGATTCTGAATAGGGTAAGGTGACTGATATTAATAACCTGTAAGCTCCAGACATCCCTCTGGCGGATCATCAGATCGCTGCCTGTCTTACACATCAAGGAGACAAGATGCAGGATCAGACCCAGGCTGGCCCGGATGCCCTGTCCACCTATTTTTTTCAGATCGCCGATGCGGCACAAACACAAACCTCAGATCCATCTTATGCCCTGTTTTCTATTATCCGGCAGGTTATGGCTGCAGCAACCCAGGTGCTGGATTCCGTAGCCGGAACATGCCAATCGCCGGTACCCGAATGTGCCAGCGGATGCAGTTTCTGCTGCCATTCCCGCATCCATGTGATGCCCCTGGAAGCAATTGTGATCTGTTCTTACGTGCACAAATATTTCAGCCCGGGGGAAATGCAAAGCCTGAAAACCCGTATCCGTTCCAACCTCACATATACCCGGGGCCGCTCCCTGGTCCAGCGGGTGGCGGTCAAGGACAAGACTCCCTGTGTGTTTCTGGATCACCATGCCTGTTCCATTTATGGCCAGCGGCCCTTTATATGCAGAACCTGGAATTCACTGAGCCGGCAGGACTGTGAAACCGCTTTTATTTCCGGCAATCAAAACGCAGAGATCCCCTGTCTGTCTGCACCCAATTATGTGTATACCCTGGCCCGGGACGTTGTCCAGTCGGTGTGCGAAACCATGCATCTGGAAACCGGGCGGTTTGAACTGGTGTCTGCCATGGACCGCTGCCTGGGAATGAAAGATGCGCCTTCCGCCTGGACAGGGGGCTGCACCGTGTTCGGCAGATCCGGAGGCGAAAGCCTGGAA
>JAABRW010000473.1 GCA_011390695.1 Desulfotignum sp. | reverse complement strand
AACCTGCGTTGTGCAGCAGCCCGCTCTGCTTTCATCATCTGCCGGATTTTATGGGGCCCTGACATGGGCGTTTCTCCTGTTTATGAACCTTTGCTTTTTTTTACACTTTTTGTAACTTTTCCTGAACACTTTTTACCTTGTCTTCCATGGTCTGATCCCGGTCGGTTCTGGTTCCAAGCTTGATGGTTGTAGTAATCCTCGGGGCACCCATCTGGTGGATTTTTTCATGGCATTTTTTGACTGCCTGAAAGACAGCATCATAGTCACCTTCGATGTTTGTCCCATATGCGTGCAGTTCTGATTTCAGGCCTGCTTCAGCAATAACTTCATGGCAGGCCGCAACGTATCTGGAGACGGAAAGGCCGACCCCCAGGGGAACTACACACAGATCAATAATAACTTTCATTACCAACTCCTTCTATAAAGATTTATATTCCAACCCAGTACATTGTAGTCAGGTCCTGTACAGCTTGCAATAGGAGTTTTCCATGTTTTCAACCAGGGCATGAAAAGGTTTTGTTTGACAGAAAGGGAGCACCTGTCCTACATGTCATAATCAACAACCATATTTGACAATCCATTGGCCTGAAAAATGTTACCATAGATCGGAATCTGCTGATGCGTGCCATATCATATAAAAATTTTCAGCCTGAGAATCTTCCCGTACCGGATGACAGGATTATGGAACTGATCCGGTATACCTTAAAAGAAGATGTCGACATCCAACACCTGAGCCGCCTGATAGCCTTAAATCCTGTTTTAACCGCTCAGATTCTGGGTTTTGTCAATTCAGCTTTTTTTGGCTTTTACCAATCTGTTGAAACTGTTTCTGAAGCGATTGTTGCCATGGGCATTGATCAACTTCGCAATCTGGTTTTGTGTTTTTCAGTCAAAGATGCCTTGTCCAAAGCTGCCATACCTGGATTTGACAGCAACATTTTCTGGGAAGATGCCCTGCGAAGAGGGATTGCTGCCCGGCAGATCTCAAGTCTTGTGAAAGCTCCTGTGGAACAGGCGTTTACTGGCGGCATGATCCAGGATATCGGCCTGCTGGTTCTTTTTTCCATCGCACCTGGCAAAGTTGACAGATGGCCCCTTCTAAGGGCCAATCTTCCGGAAAAACGGCATGAAATGGAAAAAAAATTATTTCACACCACCCATGACAGTGTCGGGGCATTGCTGGCAAAAAAATGGCATCTGCCGGAAACCTATATTACAGCCATTGCCTCCCATCATAACATTTTAAATCAAAAACGCAGCAGGCAAACGGCAGCAGCAGATGGGCACACCGTCCTGTCATCTCTGATGGGTTTGGCTGATCTGTGCAATGCCGCTTTTACCTGTCATGACAAAGCAGCTGCTTTGTCTGCACTCAAACAACAGGCCAAAAAAATCTTCAGACTGGATGGGAATACAATAGAATCAGTATTGTCTCTTTTGCCGGACCAGGTTAAAGAAATGTCCTTTTCATTGGATATCAGTACAGGGACGCAACCTGATTTCAATACCGTGATGAACCAGGCCAATCAGAAATTGACTGAAGATAATATCAGTTACGTGGAATTGACCTGGAAATTGCAAAAATCCCTTCAACAAAGGGATGAATATGCTGCAAAACTGGAAGCTGAACTGGATATTGCCCGGGAAATCCAGAAAAATCTGCAGCCGGATATTGGCCAGATCCCTCAGGTGGCGGCATTCAATATTCCTGCGTTTCATCTTTCAGGTGATTTTTACGACTATTTTGTAAAATCGGACGGCACCATCTGTTTCTGTCTGGGAGATGTTTCAGGAAAAGGAACATCCGCCGCACTCCTCATGGCAAAAGCCATTTCACTTTTTCGATGTTTGAGTAAAGTGGTTGATGATATCAGTCACATTGTTTATCTGATGAATAATGAACTTTATGAAACTGCCACCAGAGGAATGTTTGTTACTTTTGTGGGAGGATGGCTTGATCCTGGTTCACGGGAAATATCACTGATTAATGTGGGACATTTACCCCCCTTGCTGGTAAATGAAAAAGATATCTTCAAAATTCTTCCTTCAGCACCCCCTCTGGGTATCATACCGGATGCAGTGCATTCTGTCAGAAAATTTTCTCTTGCTGACAGCCGGTTGTATATGTATACGGACGGATTCACGGAAGGCCGGATTACAAAGAAAAAATCTTGCAACATTGATAAAAAACTGAACTTTGACGGTTTTTTGCGGTGGTTGATTCAGTCCAAAAAAATGCAGCTGGATGACCAGATAACCTGGATAAAAAAACGATGCACTGATTATCTTGTACCCCGGACGGATGATTTAACCTTGATGATTTTGTCCGGAGAATGATCCGATTTTTTCGGGCCGGTATTCCGATCTCTGGAGAATAAAAAAAACCGGATCAGCTACACAGGCGCATTGACCTCCAGGACCAGTATGATCTCATTGATTTTCTGCTGGGCATCTTTTGCCTCCAGGGTGCAGCCGCCGGCACCGGCATGGCCCCCGCCGCCGTAGCGAGCCAGCAGCTGCCCCACATTCACCCGGCAGTTGCGGTTGAAAATGCTGTGCCCGATACTTACCAGCACATGGGTTTTTTCAGGTTCGGTATACCGGAGTTTGACACTGGCAACGGTATCGGGAAACAGGCAGTAGATCAGAAACCGGTTGCCCGACGGCACAGGATCCAGGCCCCTGAAATCGGTAATGGAAATTTGGCCCCGAATGCGGGTATATTCCTTTAGGTAAGCGGCATACGCCTTGTTTTCCTGGATCACGATATCACAGCGTTCCCTGACTATGGGATCAGCCATGACAGTTTCAATATCCCGGGTACTGAGCATCTTTACCAGACGGTTCCAATAAGCTGCGTCCGTATTGTCCCGGTTTTTGATGGTCATGGACAAAAGGACATAAGGATAATCCTGGGGGTGCAGGACCTGATCTTTGGTCAAACTGGCTGAATCAATGATATCGGTGTGAAAAACCAGATCATCAAACCGGCTGTCCAGATGTCCGGATGTTTTATAATATTTATGGACCACGCCGGCGGCTGAATCGACAATTTCATGGGCCCCTTCAAACGCCTGCGCCGGTGTGTTGGAAACATGGTGATCAAACCACAGAGAACATCTGGAATCATGGGGCAGGTTGGCCAGAATATCACCGGGTTTTATGTCTGCTTTTTTTTTCTGGACCTCATTGGGTTCCACCCAGTATATATCCGTGTCAATATGCAATGCTTCACGCAGCAGCACTGCGCATACAATACCGTCAAAATCAGGCCGGGTTACAATTCTCATGGGAAAATCCTGGATAACATGTAATAATAAAAAGTAATAATGGAAATTTTCATGCAGGGCAGTGTATAAACCATTCTCGATAAATTTTCAAGGATGAATGGGAAATACACGCTCCCTGATGAACGGTAATGAGATAACCAATACACCGGATAAAAAAACCGCATGGCCCCCAAAAAACAATTTTACTCCATTGCAGGATCAGCAGAAAAAAGCACCTATACAGCCCGGCTTAAGATCAAACGGTCACTTTTCATCTGCCACCTGTCCCATGCCGGTTCCATTGATGCAGCCAAGGATTTCATTTCAAAAATTTCCAGAGAAAATAAAACCGCCACCCATAACTGCTGGGCCTATATTGTGGGGGATGCCGGCCAGGTTTGTCACAGTTCCGATGCAGGGGAACCGTCAGGCACGGCAGGCAGACCCATACACAATGTGCTGGCATCCCATAACATGACCCGGGTGGCAGCGGTTGTAACCCGGCACTACGGGGGCGTGAAGCTGGGTGTCCGGGGATTGATCCAGGCGTATTCAAATGTGGTGGCCGCGGCCCTGGATGGTGCAAAAAAAGTCAGACTGGTCAAGGGTTTCCAGGTACGGATTCAGATCCCCTATGAATGCAATGATGTTTTTTTAAACCAGATGAGCCGGGTAGATGCCAAAATTATTGATACCGGTTATGGAGAGCAGGTTATCCATGAAATACTAATAAAAACAGATCATGCACAGGCGTTTGAAAAATTGCTGTCTCAATATAAAAATCAAGGGCTGGTGGTATTGTGAGGAAACACCGAAAAAAAATATTGACACAGGAACAATTTTCAGTATTATTAAATTTTTATTAATTATACTAAAATAGTATCAGCTTATGAAAACAAAACTGGGTGCTTTATTACGGGCCATTCGCAATACCCGGCAGTTTACTATCAAGGATGTGGCAGCCAAGGCAGGCATCAGTTCCAGCCTTCTGTCCCAGATTGAGCGGAACCGGATTTCCCCTTCCCTGGACACCTTGCTGCAGCTGCTGGAAGTATACGGTGTATCACCTGACAAATTTTTCAAGGACTACGAAACCCAGTCCCAGGTGGAGATCATACGGAAGAATGAACGCAAAATTTACAAACGCAAGGGATTTTCCTATGAAAAACTCTGCGGTGAAAGCCAGGCCAAAGGAAACCATTCCTTTAATGCCTTTTTTCTGGAACTGGCACCGGGCCAGGAACGGGGAGATGCGGAAGACGGACACCTGGGAAGGGAACTGGGTATCATTATATCAGGCTCAGCCCAGCTGATATACGGGGAAGAACAGCACCAGCTTCAAACCGGAGATGCGGTGTCATTTTTTTCCCAGATTCCCCATCTGATACGCAATACATCCGATACCCTGCTCCAGGCCTACTGGGTGGTAACACCGGCAGAAGGTGAAGATTATTTCGGTGCAAAAACAGCCTGAATCAGGAGAACCCCATGGGAAAAACAATTGCCCAAAAAATTTTTGACAGCCATCTTGTGGACCAGCCCTTTGGCGAAGTGAATGTACTGCGCCTGGACCGGGTGTTCTGCCACGAGATCACCACCCCCACCGCCATCCAGGACCTGGTGGACCGGGGCAAGGACCGGGTGTTTGACCCGGACAAAATCAAGGCGGTCATCGACCATGTGACCCCGGCCAAGGATGCCAAGACAGCGCGGCAGGGAAAAATTCTCCGGGACTGGGCCCGGCGTCACAGGATCACGGATTTTTTTGATATCGGCCGCAATGGCGTCTGCCATGCCATTTTCCCGGAAAAAGGCTTTGTCCATCCCGGGTTTGTCATCATCATGGGCGATTCCCATACCTGCACCCACGGGGCGTTCGGTGCCTTTGCCGCAGGGGTGGGCACCACTGACCTGGAAGTGGGTATTTTAAAAGGGGTATGCGCCTTTAAAAAACCGGATACCTTGAAAATCGAGATCATTGGCACCCTGCGACCCGGGGTGTTTGCCAAGGATGTGATCCTGGAGGTGATCCGGCAGATTACTGTCAACGGCGCCACCAACCAGGTCATTGAATTCTGCGGCCCGGTGGTGGATGCCATGTCCATGGAAGCCCGCATGACCCTGTCCAATATGGCGGTGGAAGCCGGTGCCACATCCGGCATCTGCCGGCCGGATGAGGTGACCGTGGATTACCTGTGGCCCTTTATCAAGGATGAATACCCGGACAAAAAGACGGCCCTCGATGATTTCTCCCGATTTCAGCCGGATGCGGATGCCGTTTATGCAGCCTGCAAAACCATTGATGTCACTGATCTGTCCCCCCTGACCACCTTCGGGTACAAGCCGGACAATGTAAAAACGGTGTCAGACATGGCCGGCACCCCTGTGGACCAGGTGTATATCGGTTCCTGCACCAATGGCCGCATCGAAGACCTGCGCACGGCAGCCAGGGTGGTGACGGGCAGAAAAATTGCCGACTCCGTCCGGGCCATTGTGTCGCCTGCCACCCCGGATGTGTTTTCCCGGGCTTTGGAAGAAGGATTGATAAAAATCTTCATGGATGCGGGATTCTGTGTAACCAACCCCACCTGCGGGGCCTGCCTGGGCATGAGCAACGGGGTCCTGGCCTCCGGAGAAGTGGCAGCCGCCACCACCAACCGCAATTTTAACGGCCGCATGGGCAAAGGCGGCATGGTGCATCTCATGAGTCCTGCCACGGCAGCTGCCACAGCCCTGACAGGTTTCATCACCAATTCAGATCTTTTTGAAAACTAGGAGGCTGCCATGAGGTCATTCAACGGAACCGCCCTGTGTCTGGACCGGTCCGATATCAACACCGATGAAATTATTCCGGCACGGTATCTGACGGAAATCGAAAAATCCGCCATGAAACCCCATCTGATGGAGGACCTGGAACTGGAAGGCTTTGATGCCAAAAAGGACCTGAAAGGCATCGGCGTGCTGGTGGCCCGGCAGAATTTCGGATGCGGATCTTCCCGGGAACATGCCCCCTGGGCACTGGAGGTCAACGGCATCCATGTGGTTATTGCCCAAAGTTTTGCCAGAATTTTTTACCAGAACATGTTCAACTGCGGGATGCTGGCCATCACCCTGGACCGGGAAGAGATCGACCGCCTGTTCACGGATGGCCGGCAGTCAGCCCTTCACCTGTCAGTGGATGTGGACACATCCGACATCCTGGTGACCACCAGCCGGGAAACCCGGGCAGTGCCGTTCACCCTTTCTGAATTTGACAAAGCCCTGGTAAAGGCCGGCGGATGGGTGGAATACGCAGACAAAAATTATTAATTATTAATCCGGTTGACCGCATCACAAGGGATTACTATAATGATTGATATATTATTCACCTTGGCAAGCCCAATAAACCCTTCAAAGGGAGCATGCCATGAACGTATTGATCATTTCAGCAAATTCCCTGCCCATGTCCCCTGTGGGGGCGGCATATATAGCAGGATCAGCACTGGAGGCCGGCCACCGGGTGGCTGTCTTCGACTGCCTGCCGGACCAGGGAGATGAAGACAGATTTATCGCCTGCCTGGAACAGTTTAAACCGGATGTGGTAGGCCTGTCCATTCCCCTGGTCACCTGTGACATACCGAAGAATCCCCTTAAAAACAGATTTGTTTTCACCGATATCCGTTCCATGCTCAACCGCCTGGTGACCATTGCCAGGCAGCAGACCGACGCACTGCTGGTGGCCGGAGGCGGCGGATTCAATTATTTTCCGGCAGACTGGCTCACCTGCCTGGATATTGACTTTGGCCTTGTGGGAGAATGTGAATCCAGCTTTCCTTTGTTTCTGGATGCCTGTTCCCATGAAAAGGCCTTGCAGCGGGTACCGGGTATTGTTATCCGCAGCGGTGAAACTTTTCATACCCGGCCCTGGCAGGAGATAAAAAACCTGGATACCATGCCCCTTCCGGCATATCACCTGTTTGATACCACATTCTACAACCGCATGGGTATCCCCTGGGGCATGGTCACCAAACGGGGATGTTCCTTTGGGTGCACCTATTGCTCCAGCAGCTTTCCCAATGGCCGTGATTACCGCACCAAATCCTTTGGCCGGATTCTGGCGGAAATTCGCCATATTATGTCCTGCACCGGCGCAGTTGATATCAATTTCTGCGACACCAGTTTCAACAGTCCCATCCCTTATGCCAAAGCCCTGTGCCAGGCCCTGACAGATGCAGACACAAAACTGCAATGGCGGTCCGGGACTTTCAAGCCCCTGGGGATTTCCCCCGAGTTCTGCAGCCTGCTCACCACATCCGGGTGCACGTTTGCAGGCCTTTCCATTGAAACGGCCTCAGCCCGGCTTCTGGCCAATATGAACCGGGGATACAGAAAAGACGATATCAGGTCTGCTTTGCACAACCTGGCAGAATCCGGCATTGATCATGGTATTTCACTGGTTCTGGGCGGACCCGGAGAAACCATGGCATCCATCAGAGAAACCTTTGACCTGGTGGATGCCTACCCGGGCATCACAGCGGTGTGGATCAATATCGGGGTATTCGGGCTGAAACGCCATCTGCAGCAGTTGATACCTGATTCCGGAAAACCCCGCCTGTTCCAGGATGCCTTTTATATCTCTCCTGAACTGGACCCGGATGAACTGGAAGATTTCATTGAAACCCTGGGGGACCACAAAAATTTTCTGGTGCAGATCAACAAGCCCTGGGCCGAATATAAGCAATAATGCAAGCCCCCTCCTGATTTTCAGGGCTTAACTGCGGCCCCCGCTCCAGTGAAGTCGGGTTTTGAGGACTTTGAAGTAGGACTGTTCTTCAAAAGAGATCAACTGCACGGCATTGGGACTTTTGGTGATAAAAATTCTGTCATTGGGATCCATCTCAAAGCCCTCCTGGCCGTCCAGAGTGAGGATGATGTCTTCCGGGCTGTCTTCCAGCCGGATTTCAATGGCAGTGGTATCCGGGATGAGCAAGGGCCGGTTGGTAAGGGTAAACGGGCAGATGGGGGTCAGGATGATGGAAGGCACTGCCGGATGCACCACAGGACCGCCTGCTGCCAGGGAATAGGCGGTAGAACCGGTGGGCGTGGCCACAATAAGCCCGTCCGCCCGGAAAGTGGTCAGATAGATATTGTCCAGGTACACGGCACAGGAAGCCAGCCTGGACAATGCTGATTTGTTGATCACCGCGTCGTTGAGCACGTCCACATCTGCCAGAACAGTATTTTCCCGCATCAGCCGGACATTCAGCCGGGCCCGCTTGTGAATGATATATGCACCCTTGAACACTTTTTCCAACGCTGCGTACAGATGCTCTTCCAGGGTGATGGCCAGAAATCCCACTTCGCCGAATTTGGTTCCCAGCAAAGGAATTTCCCGGTCTCCAATGAGCCTGGCCGCACTTAAAAAGGTGCCGTCCCCCCCCAGTACCAGAATACAGATGAGGTCATCGGGCAAAAAAGCGTCAACGTTTTCTCTGCTGTCAATGATGACCGCTTTGTCCCCGTATGTCTTGACAAGTTCTTCGGCCTTTTTCCGGGCATCTTCCTGGTGTTTGACAAAAATGCCGATACGTGTTTTTTCCATGGTGTGTGCCACATTTTTCCTAGTGTGCCGCTGCCCAGTTGGCACCGGATCCAAAATTTACCTTTAAAGGTACTTTCAGAGAATATACCCCTTCCATGACCTCTCTGGCCAGATCCATGAGGTCGGATTTTTCTGCAAACGGGGTTTCAAATATGATTTCATCATGCACGGACAGAATCATCCGGGATGCCATGCTGTTTTTTTCCAAAGCCTGTGCCATCTGGATCATGGCAAGTTTGATCAGATCTGCCGCACTGCCCTGGATGGGGGTGTTCACCGCAGCCCGCCTGGCGAAATTGCGCAGATTGGCATTGGAGGAGCGGATATCGGGCAGCCTGCGCCTGCGCCCGAAAATAGTGGTGGTTTCCTGGGTTTCCCAGGTGCGCAGAATGGTATTGTCAATAAATTTTTTAACCCCGGCATACCGTTTGAAATAATTGTCAATATAGGTGGCTGCCATTTTCCGGCTGATATTCAGATCATTGGCCAGACGAAAGGCGCTCATGCCGTAGACGATCCCGAAATTGATAGCCTTGGCCTGGCTGCGCAGCTCATCGGTGACAAACCCGGGAAGCACCTGGAACACTTCCATGGCTGTTCTGGTGTGGATGTCTTCATCATTGCAGAAAGATTCTATAAGGATCGCATCTTCTGCGCAATGGGCCAGGATCCGCAGCTCGATCTGGGAGTAATCCGCAGATACCAGGGTACAGCCCTCTTGTGGAACAAAGGTTTGGCGGATTTTTCTGCCTTCCGGCTTGCGGATGGGAATGTTCTGCAGGTTGGGATGGGAACTGGACAGCCTGCCGGTAACGGTGATGGTCTGGTTAAAAGAGGTGTGTATCCTGCCGGTGTCCGGATGAATCAGCTGTCCCAGGGCATCGGCATAGGTGGATTTCAGTTTGCCCAACGTCCGGTACCGCAGCAGTTTTTCCGGCAGGGGATGGCTGGCCGCAAGTTTGGTAAGCACCTCCACATCCGTGGAATAGGCGGTTTTTTTCCGGGTTTTCTTGGCGGATTTGAGCTGGAGTTTTTCAAACAATATCACCCCGAGCTGCTGGGAGGAGTTGATGTTGAACCGCTCGCCCGCCAGGTCATATATTTCCTGTTCCAGGTGCGCCATTTCTGTTTCAAAGGTTTCAGACAGTTTTGCCAGCCCCTGTTTATCCACTTTGAACCCGGTCATTTCCATTTCAGCCAGCACCGTGATCAAGGGCGCTTCAAACCGTTCCATAAGATCATACAGCTCCTGGTCTTTGAGCTGTTTTGAAAACTGCTGATAGGCCATAAAGGTGAGATCCGCATCTTCCGCCGCATAAAACACCGCATCCGCCACCGGTACATCCTGGAAGCCGATCTGGTCCTTTCCCTTTCCTGCCACCTCTTCATAGGAAACCATCTTGTATCCGAACAGGTTCATGGCGATCTGGTCCAGGCCGTGTCCCCTTGTGGAGGGATTGAGCAGGTAGGAAGCGATCATGGTGTCAAAGGCAATGCCCCTGAGGGCCAGGCCGTAACGGGCCAGCACAATATAGTCATATTTGATGTTCTGGCCCACTTTACGGATATCCGGATTTTCAAGCACCGGCCCGAAAATCCGGAGGATATCAGCCTTGTCCGGCTGGTCTGTTTCTTTGGTATGGGCCACAGGTATGTAAAATCCGCTGTCTTCCATATAGGAAAAAGAGATCCCCACCAGGTCCGCTTCCATGGGGTTTTTGGAAGTGGTTTCCGTATCAATGGCAAATACCTGTTTGTTTTCCAGCACCCTGGCCAGTTTTTCCATCTCAGGAACCCGGGTGATCAATTTATAGATCTTTTTGGAGGTATCTGCTTTTTCTGCAAACTCCGCGGCCAGAGATTTGAATTCCAGTTCCGTGAACAGGGCGAATGCCTGTTTGGTATCAAAGGGTTTGAGCCGGAAATCCTCTATGGTTTCAGGAATCTGCACATGCTGGTCAATGGTTGCCAGATCCCGGCTTAAAAGCACCAGATCTCTGCCTGCATTCAGGTTTTCATACAGTTTTTTCTTTTTTGCCACCTGGTCCAGGTTCCGGTATAAATTGTCGATGGAGCCGAACTCGGCCACCAGTTTCACCGCTGTTTTAATGCCCACGCCCCTGACCCCGGGAATATTGTCTGATGCATCACCGGCCAGTCCCAGCACATCTATGAACTGGGAAGGTTCGATATCCATGTCCGCACGGACAGCCTGCCGGTCCATGAAGGTATCTTTCATGGGATCCCACAGCCTGCAGTGGTCGGTGATCAACTGGATAAAATCCTTGTCCCCGGTGACCATGACAACATCAAACCCCTCTTCCTGGGCCATCCTGGCAAAGGTACCCACCAGATCGTCCGCCTCATACCCGGTTTTCTGGACAACGGGGATGTTCAGGGCCGCGATCATCCGGCGGATATCGGGTATCTGGGCGGCCAGCTCATCAGGCATGGGCGGTCGGTTGGCCTTGTAGGCCTCATACAGCTTATGGCGGAAGGTGGGGCCTTTGACATCGAAAAACACTGCAGCATATACCGGATTTTTCTCCCTGATCAGTTTCATCAGAATCCGGGTAAACCCGAATGTGGCATTGGTGGGATGTCCCTGGGCCGTACTCAGGCTCTGGATGGCATGAAATGCCCGGTACAGAAATGCGCTGCCGTCTATGAGAAATATTTTTTCAGGATCTGCTGTCATCTTGCCTGCCTTTTGGATATTGCAGTTTTTTGTAATTCAGGGCATATATACTATCTTTTGGTAAAAAGGAGAAGCAGATTTATATGGTGGACGAAAAACATACCCTCCGGCAGCAGAAACGCCGGGAAAAACGCATCGCAAAAAGCCGGCGCCAGTGCCATTGCTGCAGACAGATTTTCATGTTCTGCTGGCACTGCCGATGCGGATTTTCCATGTGCCAGACCTGTATGCATGAAAATGCCTGGGGCCTGACCTGCAATGGCATCACCTGGACCTGCCCGGATTGCGGCGACCAGAACGGCTATGGCAACCAGTAGCCCGATCCGGAAAAAACCGATACCCTCTTTGGCAAAAATGGGGTAAAATACCCTGCACCTTTGTGGCAGACCGGCATAGAGCCCTGCACCTAAAACGGTTATTCACGAGGAGGACCAGAACATGGCGGCACACATCAACATCGGCACCCTCATTTCCGGGGGCGGCACCAATCTCCAGGCCATCATCGATGCATGCAAAGACAACCGCATCACCGGAGATATCGTATTCACCGGATCAGATACTCCAAATGTCAAAGGGCTGGAACGGGCACAAACTGCGGGCATTGACACCTTTGTGGTGGATTATGCCCGCATCATCCGCTCCTGCAGATCAGGCATTGCCGATGATGATTTGCCAAAAGATTTTAACCTGGCGGAAGTTATGGAAAAACAGAACCTGGTTGACCCGGCCGATGAAAACGCCGTCTTTTTTCTCAAGTCCCGGGCCATTGCGGAAAAACAGCTGCTGGACAAAATTCTGCCCTATGACATGGATCTTCTGGTCCTGGCCGGTTTCATGCGGGTGTTCACCCCGTATTTCATCGACCGCATCAACACCGTGCCGGGAAAATACCGGATCATGAATATTCACCCGGCCCTACTGCCGGCCTTTCCGGGCACGGACGGGTACGGGGACACCTTCCGTTACGGATGCAAGGTGGGCGGATGCACCGTGCATTTCATCGATTACGGAGAGGACACCGGTCCCATCATCGGCCAGAAAGCCTTTGAAATCGCTGACACCGACACCCTGGATGATGTCAAGCGCAAGGGCCTGGAAAAAGAATGGGAACTCTATCCGGCCTGTATCCAGAAATTTGCCGATGGTCTATTTAAATAATCTCAGCATAGGGATAATTTTCTCACTTTCAGGGCCTGGGCCCCTCCACAATAATTTCAGCGCCTGTGATGGCATTCCGATATCACATTCGGTTCATCCCAAAAGCTTGAGCATCAAAGGAACCGCAGTCATGGTGCCGATGGACGACCCCAGGTTGGTGAAAATCACCACCAGCAGAATCCGGGTGACATTGTTGCGCCAGAAGCCTTTGATGGAAACAATATCTTTGGGAATGGCTTCCAGATCCCGGACTTTGGGTTTTCGCGAAAATGTCTCCACCAGGCCGGCCACCCAGCCTGCTGCGATCATGGGATTCAGGGAGGTCAAAGGTGCCGCAAGAATGGAAGAGATGATGGTATAGGGATGGGCCAGGGCCAGGGCTGCCCCCAGGCCGGCAAAAATCCCATTGGCCGCCACCCAGATCCAGATCATGTCCGTGCCCGCATCTTTGCCTTCCATGGCAAAGCCGGCAGCAAACAACACCAGGATAAGCCCGGGGATCAGCCACTTGAGAATCCTGCCCAGGGATCCGGCCGGCGGTATCCGGGTCAGTTCTTCAAAATCCGTGTCAGCATCTTCTGCAAGATATTTTTTGATGCCCGGTACATGGGCCGCCCCCACCACCGCAACAATGCGGCTGCCGGCAGCACTGCCGATCTTTTCGGCCAGATACCGGTCCCGTTCATCGATCAGCACCTGTTCAATGATGGGATGGGCCTGTTTCACATCAGCCAGCAGGGTCTGAAGGATATCTTCCTGCTTCATTTTTTCGATATCTGATTCCTGGATATCATCAGCACTGCCAAAGGAAAACACAATGGAGGCAAACAATTTGATTTTGGCCCATAACCCCATGCCCCGCCATACCCGGGACAGGGTAATCTGGATATCTCTGTCCGCAGGCACAATGAAAGCTTCGATTTTTTCCGCCGCAGCAATGGCATTGAGCATTTCCTGGCCTGGTTTGATATCGAACCGGTCGGCAATCTTTTTCTGGAAAGATGCCAGAAGCAGGTTCATGAACAGAATCAGGGCCTTTTTTCCCTTGATAACCTTGACAATATCCATATTCCGCCACCGGTCTGCATCTTTGAGGGCAGCCAGACGGGTCTGGCAAAGCTCCACACATACAGTATCCGGATTTTGGGCCAGAATGGTTTCTTCAACAAGCTGTGCACTGCTCCGGGAGACATGGGCCGTGCCGATAAGTATGATGGTCTTGTCTCCGTGACAGAGACGATGGACCATGTGATCGTCGTTTTCTTCCACTGCCTTTTCCATTTATGCCAAGCCTTTCTGCCTGTCTATGTCCAACGGGGTCACGCCTGACCCCATCCTGATGGGTCAAGCACTGATTATACGCATTTTATCGGTCATGGCAACAGCAAAATCTTGACCTTGCGGCAGGCATCTGGTAAACACATGCATATGAAATCAATTGATGAACAGATACTGCGCTCTGCCAAGGAAATCATCGTCAAGTTTATTGAGATGGGACGGTTGTCCCCTTCCAATGTGCATGAAGCCTTCAAAGATGTGTATGCCACGGTGGATGAAACCGTTAAAAAGCATGTGCAGCAAGATAGTTCCGCCCATGACACAAAACAAAAATAACCTGATCCCGCAACTGGGTTCAGGAATGCAGACCGGCCTGAAAAAAGGCTGGTCCGGATTTATCTGGCTGTTGAAAATCATTATACCGGTGTCGTTTGTCACCGGTCTGCTGGTGTATTTCGGCCTGGTCTACAAACTTGATTTTTTACTGACCCCGGTGATGGGCTGGATGGGCCTTCCGCCATCTGCCGCTCTGGTGATCATTGCCGGTATTTTTACCGGTATTTACGGCACGGTGGCAGCCCTTTCCGTTATGCCCTTTTCCATGGACCACATGATTCTGCTGGCGGTGTTCACCCTTATCTGCCACAACCTGATCCAGGAGAGCGTGGTCCAGGGACGGTCCGGCATCAACCCGTTTTTTGCCGCAGCTTTCCGCCTGGTGGCCGCCTTTGTGGTGACCTTTTTCTGTGCAAAACTTACGGGCACCACCCCGGAAACCTCTGCAGCCCTTTCTGGCAGCGCCCTGCCGGGCACTGACCAGGCATTTACCGCCTGGCTGGCCGGCTGGGCCATGGATACCCTCAGGCTGACCGCCCAGATTTTTTTCATTATCATGCCGTTGATGATGATGCTGGAACTGGCCAGGATATTTCACATCATTGACTTTATCATACGGCCCCTGCGCCCGGTGCTGACCTTTATGGGCCTGGACAAATCCTGCGGCATGCTCTGGATGACGGCAGCTGTTTTCGGACTGGCATACGGGTCCGCTGTGATTGTAGAGGAAACCCGGACCCATACCTATGACAAGGAGGCATTGACCAGGCTGCATCTGTCCATAGGCATCAACCATGCCATGATCGAAGACCCGGTGCTGTTTCTTCCCCTGGGGATACCCCCTTTCTGGCTCTGGATCCCCAGACTGGTGGCCGCCGTCTTCGTCACCTACACATTTTCGGTGTTTTCGGCCCTAAGGAGACTGTATGCTCAGCGAACTGGCCATAAAAAAATTCGCCATTATTGAAGACATCCGTATCTGTTTTCAGCAGGGCCTGTCCGTTCTCACCGGAGAAACCGGTGCAGGCAAATCCATTATCATCCAGGCGGTCAACCTGCTGCTGGGATCCCGGGCCTCTGCCGACCTGGTACGCACCGGAGAAGAAACCGCGGAACTGGAAGCCTGTTTTGATATCACCCCTGATTCTGAGCCGGCACAGCTGCTGGCAGCCCAGGGCATGGAAACAGATGACACCCTCATCATCCGGCGGCTGATCACCCGGTCCGGCAAAAGCCGTGTATTTATCAATTCCCGGCAGTCCACCCTGGAGTTTCTGAAGCAGCTGACCCGGAACCTGGCCGGCATCTCCAGCCAGCACGCCCACCAGGGACTTTTACGGGAAGAAAACCACCTGGATATTCTGGATGAATTTGCCAGCACCATGGCCTTGCGCCGGGAAGTGGCCGACCTGTACAAAACCATTATGCCTTTGAACACCCGTATCCAGAACCTGGAAGAAGAAAAGATCCGGCAGGAAGCCCAGAAGGAACTGGTCCAGTTCCAGGTGGATGAAATCCAGGCAGCGGCCATCCAGCCGGAAGAGGATCTGGTGCTGGAAAAACAAAAGGAAAAGCTTTCCAATGCCGCCAAAATTTTTGAGGCTGTAAATGGTACGGTCCACGCCGTATATGACAAGGAAGGTGCTGTTATTGAACAGCTGTCTTCTCTTGCCGCAGGTATCCACAGATTCGGATCTGCCGACCAGACCCTTGCCCGGACAGCGGACCGCCTCAATGCCATCATCCTGGATCTGCAGGATGTGGTGGACAGCCTGCGGGACTATTCTCTGGAAATCGATCTGGACCCGGAATCCCTGGATGCAGTGGACCTTCGCCTGGATCTTATCTCCCGGCTCAAGCGCAAATACGGGGGAAGCCTCGAGGTCCTTTTTGAAACATATGAATCTCTGCAGCAGCAGCTGGACCAGACCCTGGGCATGGACCGGCAGATCAAAGAACTGACAGAACAGAAAAAAGCGCTGGAAAACCAGATCCGGCAAAAAGCTCTGGACCTTTCCAAAAAACGCAAACAGGCAGGCACCCGGCTTGCAGAACTTGCCTGCGCCGAGCTGGCTGCCCTGGAAATGGGCAAAGCCAGATTTCAGGTGGATATTTCCCATGAATCTTCAGACCGGGACCAGGATATCTGCACTTTGGACGGAAACAAAATTTCTGCCGCAGGAATGGACAAAGTGTGTTTCATGCTCAGCCCGAATCCGGGGGAGGCGCCCCGGCCCCTGGCCAAAATTGCCTCCGGCGGAGAATTGTCCAGGATTGTCCTGGCGTTGAAAGCAGTGCTGTCCCG
>JAABRW010000461.1 GCA_011390695.1 Desulfotignum sp. | reverse complement strand
GGTGAAACCATAAATGGCGGCACATTTATCAATACAGCCGGACCAAAGGCGGCACGCCTGGCAGAAATGGCCGGAATCAATGATCTGCCGGTTCATTCCCGCAAGCGGTTTGTGTTTTTGTTTAAATGCAATACCCGGCTGCCTGATTGCCCGCTGGTGGTGGACCCCACCGGAGCCTACTTCAGGCCTGAAGGAGAAAATTATATCTGCGGAAAATCCCCGGATGAAAACAATGATCCGGACTGTGAAGATTTTCTCATGGATTATTCGGTGTTTGAAGAAGAGTTGTGGCCGATTCTGGCTGAACGGGTGCCGGCGTTTGACGCCATCAAACGGATATCCTCCTGGGCCGGTCATTACGCCTATAATGTAAAGGACCAGAATGCCATCATCGGCCCCCATCCTGAGGTGAACAATTTTATTTTTGCCAACGGGTTCAGCGGACATGGACTGCAGCAGGCACCGGGTGTGGGCAGAGCGGTTTCTGAATTGGTCACCTATGGAAAATACAAAACACTGGATCTGACCTGTTTCGCATTTGAACGGTTTGCTGCAAACAGGCTGTATAAAGAATTGAACGTGGTATGACGCTCTCAGGCGGCTATGCCAGGTATAGATGACCCTGCATCTACATGCGAGTACCTTGTCTGTGCCTGAAGGATTCTTGACATTTCGCAGGCATAGCGTATGATAATCGGATAAAAAGTAAAAAACAATCCGATCGCTGCTGCTTTTGGCAGGATCCATCTTACGCTGGAGGGCATGGAAAATGAAAAAGATCAAGGATCTTAAGCTGGGTGTGAAACTGGTTGCCGGGGGGCTGCTCATGGTATTGGTGCCGTTGATAGTGGTGGGGGCGATCTCCCTGCAAAAGGCGGCAGAAGCACTTCTCGAACGAGCCCGGGGAGAGGTCTATCAGGTGGCGGATGACCTGGCTTCCATGACCGGTATGGTCCTGGAAGGGGAATTGAAATTTGTCCGTGGTATGGCACTCAACCCCATGATACAGGAAGCAGTGGATCAGGTGGCCGAACAGGGAGTGGACGGGGCCAAAGACACCCTCACAGCCCTGGACAATCACCTGGCCAAGACCTTTGCATCAGTGGGCCAGGGATATGAACTCTTTGTTCTGGCTGATGCCCAGGGCCTGTCTGTGAGTGACAGCATGGGCGGCGCCATGCGGGAAGAAAAGGTGAATATCAAGGACCGGGATTATTTTATTGCTGCCAAACAGGGCAGGGCCATTATCGGCGAACCGGTTGCTTCAAGATCTTCAGGCAATCCCGTGGTGGTGGCAAGCACGCCTGTGAAAACAAGTGCCGGGGTCTTTGCCGGGGTTTTTATCGCGGTTGTGAAACTGGATGCCCTGTCTGACAAGATTACATCCATAAAAATCGGTGATACCGGCTATCCCTTTATGATTAACAAAGATGGTGTCATCATTGCCCACCCCAAAAAGGAATTTATTTTTGAACTGAATGTTAAAACCCTGGAGGGCATGGAAGAGATCGCCCGGCGCATGATGGCCCGGGAGTCCGGTGTACAGGAATATGTTTTCAGGGGCACCAGGAAGACAGCAGGATTTGTCCATGTGCCGCTGACCGGATGGAGTATCGGGGTAACCCAGGACCAGTCGGAGTTCATGGCTGATGTCAGGGAAATGACACTGTATAATGTGGTTGTGGGTCTGATCGCCATGGTGGTGGTGGGCTTATGTCTCGGGTTTGCCGCAAAAAGGGTTACCCGGCCCATAAATGATGCAGTGTCCGGGCTTACAGATATCTCTCAAGGGGAAGGCGATCTCACCAAACGGCTTGCAGTGGCGAGCCAGGATGAGGTGGGGATTTTATCAAAAGCTGTCAATACGTTTATGGCCAAGCTCCAGGCCATGATCACCGACATCTCCCAGGGGGTTGATACCCTTTCTTCCTCAGCCACACAGCTGTCTTCCATTTCAGAGCAGATGACAGTCGGGGCGGAAAACACCTCGGAAAAAGCCAGTACCGTGGCAGCGGCTGCAGAAGAGATGACCGCCAATATGACTTCTGTGTCCGCAGCCATGGAGGAATCCAGTACCAACCTCAACACAGTGGCGGCGGCGGCAGATGAGATGAATGCCACCATCAGCGAGATTGCACAGAATGCGGAAAAAGCCCGGTCCATTTCAGACAATGCCGTGGAAAAGGCAGGGGATTCCAGAGAAAAAATGCAGCAGCTGAGCCAGGCAGCCCAGTCCATCGGCAAGGTGGTGGAAACCATTACCGATATTTCCGAGCAGGTCAACCTGTTGTCTTTGAATGCTACCATTGAGGCGGCCCGGGCCGGAGAGGCGGGCAAAGGGTTTGCCGTGGTAGCCAATGAGATCAAGGAACTGGCCAAGCAGACCTCGGAAGCATCCATGGATATCAAGTCAAAAATTGACCATATCCAGGAAAGCTCCGACAGCACCATGACCGGTATCAATGACATCTCCGCGGTAATCCGTGAAGTCAATGAAATCGTAGCCACCATTGCCACGGCTGTGGAAGAACAATCTGCTGCCACCGGTGAGATTGCGCGCAATATCGGTCAGGCTTCCTCGGGTATTGAAGAGGTTAATCAGAATGTGGGACAGAGTTCCGCTGTGGCTGACGAAATTACAAAAGATATCACTGATGTCCACCAGTCTGCTGCCGATATGGCAGACCGCAGCACCCAGGTGAATGAAAGTTCTGAAGATCTGGCCAAACTGGCGGCCCGGCTCGGAGAGATGGTGGGACAGTTCAAGGTGTGATGAACCAAAATACAGGATATTATGCATGGCTGATCCCGGTCTGGGTGCTTGTGTTTTTTGTAACGCTTTTTTCCGGGATTGATGCCTGTTCTGCATACAGCCGATCTGATTATCAACAGTTTCAAAATGCCATCATAGACCACAGAAACAGGCTGAATAAACAATTTAAAAAGATTCGGCGCACCGCAACCCGGTATATCATTGTGCACACATCGGAACTGGGACTGTCCACCACCCTGCGGGTGGTCTCCAAAGGAAAAAAGTTCAAAAGCGGCCACAGCACACCCGGGGGACATGCCCATTACGTGATTGCCAGAAACGGCAGGACCTACCGGATCCTGGACAAACAATACCGGGCTGACCATGCCGGGCTTTCCATGTGGCAGGGGAAACAGGATATATCATCTGTTTCCATCGGCATCGAACTGGTGGGATATCATTCCGCTCCTTTGACAGACCGGCAGTACCGGTCCGCTGCCATGCTTATCGATATTCTGCAGCGGGTTTACCATCTGGATGACACCGCCGTGCTCACCCACAGCCAGATAGCCTTTGGCAGGCCCAATCCCTGGTTTCCAAAGGATCACCGGGGCAGAAAACGCTGTGCCAAGAATTTTGACAGATCCAGGGCCGGGCTGGGACCCACCCTGGGATTTGACCCGGATGTCAGGGCCGGACGGCTGCTTCCCGACCCCTATCTGGCGGATCTGTTTTACGGTGAACAGCCGGCGGTTGCCAAGGTGGCTGCCACCGCACCGGTGTCCAACCTTATTTCCAGGAATAATTCCGCCTGGTCCATTGCAGGGGGGGATTATGACAGCCGGACAACAGCCTATGTACTTCCCAGCGGCCGTACCCTGACAGGGGATCAGATAAAAGATACCATCGGCTGGCACCTGCTGCCCGTCAACACAAAGGTCCTGCTGGACCAGGAGATCGAAAAAGAGCAGATACAGGTTTCCCAAACGCCGGTAAAGGTGATCACCGACCGTATGACCGCCTGGTCCCATGCAGGCCCGGCCTACCGCTTTGATTCCACCATCTATTTTCTGCCGTCAGGTAAAATTTTTACAGGTTCCCGCATTCCGGACTGGGATGACCTGCCCCGGAAAACACAGTTGATCGTGGGGTATCAGGGGCCGTTTCTCATCTCTGAAGCCGTGACCGCCTACGGCATTGCCGGCCGGAAATACAAGGATCCCGGCACGGTGTATTTTCTGCCGCCCGGCCATGTCAAAACCGGAGATACCATAACAGATTTTTCCAATCTGCCCAAAGGCACACAGATTTTCCTGCCCCTGGATGATATCGGCTAATAGGTGTAAAACAGCTGCTGTAAGGTTTCCAGATCAGGTTTTTCCGCAATAGCCAGCATGAGCAGAATCCGGGACTTGGCAGGGTTGAGTTCATCTGACACAATGAAGCCGCAGGCATCATCATCCACCTCTACATTTCTGCCCACAGTGCCGGTGGGCACCCGGGAGCTTCTGACAATGAAAACACCCCGGCCGGCCATCCGGGCTGCTTTTTTTACGGTGGCCTGGTTCATGTTGCCGTTGCCGTCCCCGGCAATGACGATGCCCTGTGCTCCGCCAGCCACACTACAATCAAGGAGATTTGGCGGCATATCGATGCAGGCATACACAATATCCACTCTGGGCAGCATCACCCGGTTTTTGGTGCAGAACAGATCAGAAAACCGGCTTAAAAAGGTGTGGCGCCGGAATGGAAACCTGAAATACACGGTTTTGCCGTAATTCACCGTGCCCACCAGGCCGTTCACCGGGGACAGAAAGGTTTCCACAGAGGTGGTGTTGGTTTTGGTCAAAGAATGTGCCCCGTGAATCCTGTCGTTCATGACCACGAGCACGCCACGTTCCTGTGCATCAGGATCAGCTGCCACTGCCACTGAATTGAAAAGATTCAAAGGACCGTCAGCAGAAATGGCGTTGGCAGGCCGCATGGCCCCTGTCACCACCACCGGCTTGGGGCTGTTCACGGTGAGGTTTAAAAAAAATGCGGTTTCCTCCATGGTGTCGGTCCCATGGGTTACCACAATGCCGTGGATATCCGCTTGTTCCAGCAGTTCGTTGATGCGGCAGGTCAGGCGCATCAGGATGTCAAAAGACATGTCCTGGGACCCCACATTGCTGATCTGTTCTCCTGTGACAACAGCCAGATGATCCAGATCCGGGACCGACTGGATCATCTGCTGGATGGTTACCTGTCCAGAGGCGTATCCGGCCCGGGCCGATGCATGGCTGATTCCGGCTATGGTGCCGCCGGTGGCAAGTATGACAACGCATGGTTTCATGGGCAGAGCCTTGTGTAAAATGGTTTTTCATATGGGCAGAGTTGATATTACCAAAAATTTATGAGACTTGGTAATACCTTTTTTGGATCCAACATATTTGTCGTAAAATAATTTGACCTCCCTGAAGGTTATAGATTGATTGACGGTTAGAATGAAATCACCTTGGCATAAAATGATTCTTGCTTGAAAAAAAGTGGATCTGAAGGTATCATCACGGCCATGAAAATATTTTTTTTCAGGTTGATGTGTCTGTTGCTGTTTTTGCCTGCAGCAGTCTTTTCTAGCCCCTATGCTTGGGCCCAGAATCCGCTGTCAGAAGACCCGCTTTCGAAAGAACAACCTGTGCTGCTTCAACCGGTGCTGGTCCAGGCAGTAATGTGTGAAGCCATTGAAAGGTTCAAACCCGTGAACCAGGCTGTGGTTTTTTCGATTTCCCTGGGCAGGGTGTTCTGTTTTACCGCTTTTGATCCGGTACCCCGGGAAACCATAGTGTATCACAGGTGGTACAGGCAGGACCGTTTGATATCCAATGCAAAACTGGTGCTCAATCCCCCCAAATGGTCTTCTTTCAGCAGCATGCAGCTCAGAGATGCTGATAAAGGACCCTGGCGGGTTGAGGTCGTTGACAGTCAGGAAAATCTGATGAAAACCCTTAGATTCAGTATTGTCGACTGACCGCCCATGGGACAGTTTTTTTACCACTTTTTCGGCATCGGGTGGCAGGGATTTCTTGATATAGCATTGAACAGCTACATCCTGTTCCGGCTTTACGTGCTTTTTCGGGGAACCAATGTACTACGGGTGCTGTTCGCCATGGGTATATTCTGGGTCCTCCGGCAGGTGGCTGTTTCCATGGGACTGATTGTCACCAGCTGGGCCATGCAGGGTGTTATTGCCGTTGCCGCCCTGGTTATTATCATTGTGTTCCGCAATGAAATATCCTCCGTGCTCCAGACCAGAGATCTGAAATCCTTTTTCTGGGGTATTCCCCGGTATCAGCGCAAAACCCCTGTGGGTATTATTGTTGAAAGTGTTTATGAACTGGCAAGAAAAAAAATCGGGGCATTGGTTGTTCTTCCCCTGAACAAGGGGTTGGAAAGTGTTGTGCAAAAGGGGATCGTCTGGCAGGGGAAACTTTCCAAAGAGATGCTGGTCAGTATTTTCTGGGAAGATAATCCGGTCCATGACGGTGCGGCCGTTATTCAAGGAGACAGGATTACGGATGTTGGAGTGATTCTTCCCCTTTCAAAGCGTACAGACCTGCCTTCATATTTTGGTACCCGGCACAGGGCAGCCGTTGGTTTGACCGAACAAACCGATGCCCTGGTAATTGTGGTTTCAGAAGAACGCGGCAAAATTACCCTGGTCAAGGACAATCGGGTATATGATATTAATGACAGCACAGTCCTTGAAAAACTGCTCACCAGACATGCCGGCGACGATACTTCCTCCACAGGATTAAAAAAGCACACCCGGGAACTTGCCGCAGCCGCAGTCATCTGTCTGATCTGTGTAACCGGACTGTGGCTCAGTTTTTCCAGGGGAATGGAAACCCTTGCCACCCATGATATTCCGGTGGAATTTATCAAATCAGATCAGAATATGGAAATTTTTTCCTCTACATCAAGCAATGTCAAGCTTCTGCTCAGTGGTTCCAGGCCCTTGATCAGATCTTTGCAGTCTGACCGGATAAATGTCAAGCTGAACCTGAACGATACTGTTCCGGGCATCAACAAACTGGCTGTCAGCCGGAACGATGTTACGCTGCCCCCGGGCATTGTGGTCAAAAATATCGATCCTTCTTTGATCGAGGTGTTTGTTGATGTGCCGGTCAAAAAGGAGCTTTCCATTCAGCCTTTCTGGACCGGCCGGCTTTCCCCGGACCTGATCATGACCCAGTCAATAGCATCACCGGAAAATATCAGCGTCATCGGCCCCCACCAGGTTCTCAAAAAGATAGAGACCCTGTTTACAGAACCTCTTTTTCTGGATGGTATAACAGCTTCCGGTAGTCTGTCTGCCCAGATTGCCCTGCATCCGAAGACCATAAGGCCAGAAGATCAGAAAAAGGGCAGGGTCCAGGTGGAATATACGATCCAAAAGCGTGAGACAATGTCTCCGTAAAAAGGGGTTTCAGGTTTTTCCAGCACGGTGTGCGGTTTTGCCCGGCTTATGATTTGTGCTGCTTTTTATCATCTTTTTTCAAACCGGCCCTGCCATCATCACAGGCATCCTGTGCCGGTTCGTTGGGCCTTGCATGTTCAGCAAATTCAGGGGCCTGGGTGCACACATCCAGATCAGCCGCTTTGTCTTTTTTTTTGTCATCTTGCGTCATTTTAACACCTCACTCTCACGGCATTCTCTCGATGCTGTCTTTCAGCTGGTTGATTTCAATGCCCAGACTCACGCACTGCTTTCCTTTCATGCACAGGTCGGCATCACCGGGCTCAAGAAAGGTTTTGAGTTCTTTTTTGTCTTTTTTCAGATAAACTTTCCAGCGGTCATTTGCATCATCATAATCCACATTCACATCAATACCGCATTCTCCTACATCCGGATACAGGGATCTGATTTTATCACACAACTCTTTTTTATTCATGGATGACCTCCTTTAATCAGGTTTCAGTTGGCTTTATCAATATAATAACAACGGATTCGGTTTATACAAGCAGTTATCACCAGCAGACTTGACAAAATCTTGTGCGGTCTCTAAGTTGATCTGAAAATATAACCAGAAAGCATCAGGAGAAAATTTATGTTGAAACTTGGAGAAAAAGGGGCCATCCCCCAAAATGATAATGAAACCTATGCCATTGCCCCCCATATCCCCTGCGGGATCGTGACCCCGGAACTGCTGCGCAGGATCGCGGATGTATCGGAAAAGTACAATGCCAAAGCCATAAAGATCACCGGCGCGGCCCGCGTGGCCATTGTGGGGCTGCAAGAAGCGGATATTGACGCGGTGTGGGAAGATCTGGGGATGGACAAGGGGGCTGCCGTCGGGCTTTGTGTCAGAAGTATCCGTACCTGTCCGGGGAACACTTTCTG
>JAABRW010000460.1 GCA_011390695.1 Desulfotignum sp. | reverse complement strand
CTGGCTTTTGTGGCCCAGCGGGTGGGAATGGAACATGTGGGGCCCTTTACTTTCAACGGGCTCCGGTTTGTTCTGGGCAGCCTGTCTCTGGTGCCCTTTGTGTGGATATCCAGGAAAAACACCTATACCGGCAGTGACGGGGATCTGATAAAATCCGGCATGGTGTCAGGCGTTTTTCTGTTTGCCGGCATCTCTTTTCAGCAGGTGGGCCTTGTGTACACCACGGCCGGCAAAGCCGGGTTCATCACCGGGCTTTATGTGGTGATGGTGCCGATTATCGGCCTTTTTCTGCGGCATACCAGAACCGGGGCCGGCACCTGGGCAGGGGCTGTTCTGGCCAGCATCGGCATGTACCTGCTCAGCGTCAACCGGGACATGGATATCAATTTCGGGGATATACTGGTATTTTTTTCCGCCATCTGTTTTGCTTTTCACCTGATCATCATTGAACGGTTCTGCAACCGGTTCAGCACGGCTGCCCTTTCCCTGGTCCAGTGTGTGGTCTGCTCGGTTCTCAGTCTTGGCGTGGCAGCGGTGTTTGAAACCTTTGTGCTGGCCGATATATTACAGATCACCATTCCATTGATATATGGCGGGGTGTTTTCCGTGGGGGTGGCCTATTCGCTGCAGATCTACGGGCAGAAAAACAGCCCGGCGTCCCATGCCGCCATTATCCTGTGCCTGGAATCGGTGGTGGCGGCCATCGGCGGCTGGATCATCCTGAACGAGATTCTTTCGGGGCGGGCCATTTTCGGGTGTGTATTGATGCTGGCCGGAATGCTCATCTCCCAGCTGTATGCCGTCAAAAAAGCCTCCAGCATAAACGCATAAATCCCGCCCTGACATCCCTGTTGACAAAATTGGATTTGCTGTATATACACAAAGATATAACCGTGCAGATTGCGGTGGCGGACTGGGGGAGCCGGGGAGCCGGCTGAGAGGAAACAAAATCACTGTTTCGACCCCTGGAACCTGATCCAGGTCATACTGGCGAAGGAAAGTCGATACATATCTTTCTTTTCCTGCGGGTTCATCTGCCCGACCAATACCAGGCCCGGCCAAGTGTAAACCATTTTAACCCTGTCACAGGATGTTAGGGGCGTATGTGATGCTCCAGGTAACCGACCTGGCAAAATATTATAATGATCAGCCGGTGTTCTCAAACTTCAACCTGCATTTGCCTGCCGCGCGGTTTCAGGTTCTTCTGGGACCTTCCGGATGCGGCAAAACCACGCTGTTCAACACCCTCACCGGTGTGACCCCCAAAGATGCAGGGGCCATCACCTGGCAGGGCGAAACAGTGCCCCACTTAGGAAATCTGTGCGCCTACATGCACCAGAAAGACCTGCTTTTGCCCTGGTTCTCCCTGATGGACAACGCCCTGCTGCCGGTCAGAACCAGGTCAGGAGATATGGCAGCGGCACGGAACCGGGCAGGGCAATTGTTTTTGCGGCTGGGACTCGGGGGGTATGCATCCCACCGGCCGGATCAGGTATCCGGGGGCATGCGCCAGCGGTGTGCCCTGGTCAGAACCCTGATGTTCGACCGGGACCTGATCCTGCTGGATGAACCCCTGTCCGCTCTGGACGCCATCACCCGGCAGCGGCACCAGCATCTGCTTTTGCTGCTCCAGACCGAATTTACCAAAACCATTCTCATGATCACCCATGATGTGGACGAGGCCCTGCTGCTGGCGGATGACATTTTTCTGTTGACCCCCATGCCCATGACCCTCTTCCGCCGGTTTTCCCCGGCACTGCCCAAACCCCGGGCCTTTGATGATCCAAAGCTGCTGCACACCAAGGCCGAAATCCTGAACCATCTGGAAAAAGGAGGGGTGTCATGAACCGGGCCGGTTTTTCTGCTGCTGCACTGGTCTGCCTGCTTTTGGGGATCTGGGAAGGGGCGGTACGGATCTGGGAAGTTCCTGTGTTTCTCCTGCCCGCGCCCTCCCAAATCGGATGGACGGCTATTGTAAAGGCCCCCCTGATCCTGCCCCATGCCGGGGTCACAGGTGCAGAGATCTGCCTGGGGGTTCTTCTGGCCCTGACCACGGCAGTGCCCCTGGCCGTTGCCATGTTTGCAAAACCGGTGCTGGAAAAGGCACTGTCTCCATTTCTGGTGGCATCCCAGGCCATCCCGGTGTTTGCCCTGGCCCCCCTGCTGGTGATCTGGCTGGGATACGGCATTGCATCCAAGGTGTTCATGGCCTGGATCATCATCTTTTTTCCCATCACCGTGAGCCTGCTCCAGGGGTTGAAATCCTGTGATCCGGAATACCGGACCCTGTTCACCCTCATGGGATCCCCGTTTTTCAAAACCCTTGCTCTTTTGTACTGGCCCTGGGCATTGCCCCAGTTTTTTGCCGGGCTCCGGGTGGGGGTGTCAGTGGCCACCATCGGGGCGGTGATCGGCGAATGGGTGGGGGCCCAGCAGGGACTGGGGTTTCTCATGATCCAGTCCAATGCAAGGCTCCAGACCCCGCTGGTGTTTGCCGCGATCCTCTGGCTTACCGCCATGGGGCTGTTCCTGTGGACCCTGGTGGGGATACTTGAAAAAAAAATAATCACCTGGAAATCTTAAAAAAAGGAAACATCTTTTATGAAACATGTAATTATCAGCCTTGCCTGTCTGCTTTTCTCTCTGGTTACGGTTGCAAATACCCCGGCTGATCAGGCTGCTGCCGCAAAAGCGCCGGCTGTGAAAAAGCTGCGCCTGATGCTGGACTGGTTTCCCAATGTGGACCACCTGCCCATTTATGTTGCACAGGAAAAAGGCTATTTTGCTGAACAAAACATCCAGGTTGCGATCATTTCTCCCTCGGAAACCGCGGATGCCCTGAAACTGGCTGCCCTTGGCAACGTGGATCTGGCCGTGTCCTACCAGCCCCAGACCATTATCGCCGCAGACAAGGGCCTGGCACTGAAAGTGGTCGCGCCCCTGGTGAGACATCCTCTGACCACCCTGCTGTTTCTGGCAGACAAAGGCATTGACCACCCCCGGGACCTGTCCGGGAAAAAAATCGGGTATACCGTTCCCGGGCTCATGGATGTGCTGCTGCACGCCTTTGCATCCATCAACCGGATTGAAGATTACACCCCGGTGAATGTAGGGTTCACCATTTTGCCGGCCCTGGTGTCCGGAAAAGTGAATGCGGTCATGGGACCATTCAAGACCTATGAAACCGTGGGCATGGCACAGCATGGGTATAAAGCGGCTTTTTTTGAACTGGAAAAATGGGGGATCCCGGATTACGAGGAACTGATCTTTGTGTGCAGCCCGGCTGTGCTGGATAAAAAACAGGATGCGGTCAAAGGATTTGTTCTGGCCCTGGAAAAGGCATTTGTTCACGTGGCAGCGCATCCGAAAAAATCTCTGGCCCTGTACCTGGGTGCCGTGCCCCAGGCAGACAAACAAATAGAAACCGACGCCTTTGCTCTGACCCGTCCCTATTTTGCCAAAACCCTGGGCCATGATCCGGACAAATGGCAGGCGTTTGCCGATTTTGCCCTGACCCACGGGCTCATCCAGAACAGAGTGGACACCGCCCGGTTGATTCATATCTGGCAATAACCCAAGGAAAGATTACAGTAAAGCCAAGGGCATTGCCCTGTAATTGTAAACCATGAACCAAGGAGGACGTATGACAATAACCCCGGAAACCACTTTTACCGATGTACAGGCTATTCGAAAAACATCGCCTCTGGTACACAACATCACCAATTACGTGGTCATGAACAACACCGCCAATGCCCTCCTGGCCCTTGGGGCCTCCCCGGTGATGGCCCATGCTGAACCGGAAGTGGCGGACATGGCCGGAATTGCCGGGGCTTTGGTGATCAACATCGGCACCCTGAGCGATCCCTGGATTGCCGCCATGTTCACGGCAGCAAAAGCGGCAAAGGATAAAAAAATTCCCATGGTACTGGATCCTGTGGGTGCCGGCGCCACTGCTTACCGCACAGATACAGCCAGAAAACTCATGCAGCAGTTTCATCCGGCTGTCATCCGGGGCAACGGCTCTGAAATCATGGCCCTGGAAAGTCAGGATGCCGTCACCAAAGGCGTGGACAGTGCCAGTGCCGCGGATATGGCCATTGATACAGCCAAAACCCTGAGCCGAAAATACGGCAGTGTGGTGTGCATCACCGGAGAAATTGATTATATTGTTCAGGCAGATGCAGTGATCCAGATCAAAAACGGCCATGCCATGATGCCCAGGGTCACGGGCCTGGGGTGCACGGCATCGGCCCTGTGCGGGGCGTTTGCCGCTGTCAACCCGGACCCCGCAGCAGCCGCTGCCCATGCCATGGCAGTCATGGGGGTGGCCGGAGAGATGGCCGGCCGCAGTGCCAAAGGGCCGGGCAGCTTCCAGATGCATTTTCTGGATGCCCTGTACCAGATCTCGCAACCGGATATCCACCAATTGTTCAGGAAATAATGCCATGCAGGGTATCTATCTTGTCACCGACCAGGACCTGTGCCTGGGCAGAGCCCTGGCTGGTGTGGTGGAAGCTGCGGCCGGTGCCGGCATTGCCTGTGTCCAGCTGCGGGAAAAAACACTGCCCACCCGGTTTTTTCTCAACCAGGCCCTGACCTTAAAACCCATTCTCGCAGCAGCCGGCATCCCCCTGCTCATCAATGACCGGGTGGATATCGCCCTGGCTGCCGGGGCGGACGGGGTCCACCTGGGCCAGAGCGACATGCCCTGTGAAACGGCCCGGCGCCTGCTGGGTCCTGATGCAGTCATCGGGCTGTCCGTGGAAACCTGGGAGGATGTGACCGCTGCCCAGGACCTGGATGTGAATTACTTAGGGGTGAGCCCCATATTTGCCACCCCCACCAAAACCGACACCAAAACACCCTGGGGCCTGGAGGGCCTGGCCAGGATCCGGGCGTATTCCCGGCATCCCTTGGTAGCTATCGGCGGCCTGAACACTGCCAATGCTTCGGACATCTTCAAAGCAGGGGCAGATGCCGTTGCCGTGGTATCTGCCATCTGCTCGGCCAAAGACCCCCATGCAGCGGCCCGGGATCTGGTCAGGTGTTTTGATGCACAACCATAAGGAGACCTTTTCATGAAAAAATATTATCGGGCCCTGACCATTGCCGGGTCGGACAGCGGCGGCGGCGCCGGTATCCAGGCAGACCTGAAAACCTTTTGCGCCCTGGAATGTTACGGCATGTCCGTGATCACCGCACTCACCGCCCAGAACACAAAAGAAGTGACCGGCATATTTGCCGTGCCCCCCCAATTTATCGGGCAGCAGATGGATGCGGTACTGGCGGATATCGGCACTGATGCCGTCAAAATCGGGATGCTGCATTCCCCGGAGGTGATCTTCACCGTGGCCCGGCACCTGGAAAAATGGCAGTGTGCCAATATTGTGCTGGATCCGGTCATGGTGGCCAAAAGCGGGGACAAGCTGCTCCGGGATGATGCAGTGGCAGCCTTGAAACAGGCCCTGATTCCCATGGCGGATATCATCACCCCGAACCTGCCCGAAGCCTCGGTGCTCCTGGGCAGAGAAATCACCACCCGGGCGGAAATGCCCGATGCTGCCAGGGACCTTTCAAGCCTGGGATGTCCCCATGTCCTGCTCAAGGGCGGACACCTGGATGATACGGACAGCAGTGACCTGCTGTTTTCAGCAGACACAGGGCAGCTGCTTGCGCTGCCCGGTAACCGGGTCCAGACCCCCAATTCCCACGGCACCGGATGCACCCTGTCATCAGCTGTCTGCGCCGGGCTGGCCAGGGGCATGGACATACCAGGTGCTGTGAAAGCAGCCAAAGCCTATATCACCGGTGCCCTGGCTGCCGGGGCCGATTTTTCCATCGGTCAGGGCCATGGCCCGGTTCACCATTTTTTCACTCTCTGGCCCGGCACCAAAAACACAAACCCTTTGGGGACTGATTCATGAAGCCGCTTATTGCTGTTGTCGGCCACACCGACCTGAACAAATTCAACATGCCGGCCACGTCCATCCCGACAGCCTATACCCATGCCGTTGAAAAAGCCGGCGGCGTCCCCCTTATCCTGCCCTTTACCCCGGATCTGGACATTCTGCCGGCCATGGCCGCATCGGTCCGGGGATTTTTGTTCACCGGCGGCAAAGACATGGACCCTGCCTTTTTTCACCAGGCCCCGATACCGGAAATCGGAGAGATGGACACTGCCCTGGACCGGTTCCAGATGGGGGTGCTGGATCTGGCCATGGCCGAAAAAATGCCGGTGCTGGCCATCTGCCGGGGGCTCCAGGTGGTGAACGTGGCCCTGGGGGGCACCCTGTTCCAGGATATTTACACCCAGGTATGCGGCCCGCTAGACAGGCACACCCAGGAGGTGATCTCTTTTGACACCGACCATGAGATTGACATTGTGCCCGGCTCCCGGCTGCATGGGATGTTTGGTGACCGGATCCCGGTCAACTCCCGGCACCACCAGGCCATCGACAGGCTCGGAGAGGGACTGGTCATCACGGCCCGGTCCCCGGACGGCATCATCGAAGCTGCCGAGCACCAGACCCTGCCCATGGACCTGGTGCAGTGGCACCCGGAACTGATGCTCCAGAAAAATGATGCCATGCTGCCGCTTTTCAAATCCTTTGTTGACAGGTGTCAATACCTGGCATAAAAGAGATGCTGGCCCATGCACTTTTTGTAAGGATTCAGATATGACAGCATATTTCAACGGCCGGTTCATGGAAAAGGATGAGATCCGCATCTCACCGGATGACCGGGGATTTTTGTTCAGTGACAGCCTCTATGAGGTGATCCGGTATTACCCGGGCCTGCTTTTCCGGCCCGAAGCCCATATCCGCCGCCTGAACCATGGGGCTGACCATCTCAGGCTTGCCTGCAGGAATTTTTCCCACCTGATCCCCGTTGCCCGGGACCTGATCCGCAAAAACCATCTTGCAGACCAGGATGCGCTGGTGTACATCCAGGTGACCCGGGGCACGGCACCGCGCAACCATGCCTTTCCCGACCCGGTAACGGAACCCACGGTATATATGTGTGTTTCCAGCTTTGACCCAACTGTGAAAGACCGCCAGAGAAAAACCGGCATCCACGCCATCACCGTGCCGGACATCCGGTGGGCCCGGTGTGACATGAAAACCACGGGATTGACCGCCAATGTCCTGGCCAGCCAGCAGGCTGCAGAAAAAAAAGCAGGCGAAGCCATTTTTGTCCGGGACGGGGTGCTGATGGAAGGCACCCACGCCAATTTCATGGCCGTGTTTGAAAACACCGTGACCACAGCGCCACTGTCCAATTATATCCTGGGGGGCATTACCAGAGAAACCGTGCTGGACCTGTGCCGGGAACTGAACATCCGGACTTCCCAGGAACCGGTATATGACAACCGGATCCATCTGGCATCCGAACTGATGATCACCGGCACCACAACGGAAATCACACCCATCGTAACCCTCAACACAAAGCCTGTGGGAAACGGAGCCCCCGGTCCGGTTGCAAAAGCTCTCCAGGCAGCTTTTTCCTCTAAAATAAAGCAGATGCAAAAACAGGACCCCTGGTTTTCCCCAATGAAAAAGGATGAAAACAGCCTGAATCATTCCGAAAATCCTTGACTTTTTTCCGGCACTCCTGAATTTTATATACCTGAGTCCGCTTTCAGACCCTGGTGTGCAAGCGACCGTGTAAACGTATATTTTGGAGAGCCATGACCCTTGCATTGATACCCCTGCTCCCTTTACTTGGGGCATTCATACCCTGTCTGTTTCACAACCGCAATCTCAATGCCGCATCTGCCGGCGTGATTGCCGGATTTTCCCTGTTACTGCTGCTGCTCCAGGCACCGGCCGTTTTCACAGGAGAGATGCCCCTTTACACCCGGTCCTGGATTCCTGCCATGGGGCTTACCTTTGCCTTCCGGGTGAGCGGGTTCGGGTTTTTGTTCGCCCTGCTGGTACTGGGCATCGGACTGCTCATCATCCTTTACGCACGCTATTACATTGCCAAAGAAGACCCCATGGGACGGTTCTACACCTACCTGCTTTTTTTCATGGGCTCCATGCTGGGCATTGTGCTGTCGGAAAACCTGCTTCTGCTGATGGTGTTCTGGGAATTGACCAGCATCAGCTCCTTTCTGCTCATCGGTTTCTGGCGGCACCGGGCCGATGCCCGCCAGGGCGCATTCATGGCCCTGGTGATCACCGGCGGGGGCGGGTTTGCCCTGCTGGCCGGATTTCT
>JAABRW010000459.1 GCA_011390695.1 Desulfotignum sp. | reverse complement strand
GGTCACAATATCCTCCTGGAACAGCGCATCAAAGGTCCTGTCAAAGGATTCTCTGATCCCCTTGAGCTGCAGGGCCAGGTGGTCGAAGGTGTCGGACACGGCAGCTGGAAAATCTTCTACTTTTTCAAACTGGAAGATATTTATGTCTTCCTTGTCTTTTGACTGGACATCATGTTTTTTCTTGTTTTTCCAGATCATGACTCCGGCAAATACCAAAAGGCCAGCTATGCCGAATGCATTGAAATAAAAAAGAATATTGGCAAAAACAAAGGCCACCATAAAGGCGATGAATGCGGTCATGAACCAGCCCCCCACCACGGCCAGCACGCCGGTGATGCGGAAAACCGCACTTTCTCTTCCCCAGGCCTGATCGGAAAAAGAAGATCCCATGGCCACCATGAATGTGACATAGGTGGTGGACAGCGGCAGTTTCAGTGAGGTGGCAAAGGAGACCACAGCACTGGCCACCATGAGGTTGACAGATGCCCGGATCAGATCAAAAGAGGGTTTTTCACCGGCTGAACCGGCATGGTGTGCTGTGGTAGGGGTGATCCTGGCGGCAACATGCCGGCGCACAGGCTCTGGCACAACCGTGCGTATCGAACTGAAAAAATGGTAAAAAACACTCACGATTTTTCTGGACAGCCAGATGGATTCAAACCGCTCCGGGCCTTCATCTTGTTTTCCCAGGCTGATCTCTGTTTCTGTCACTGTTCTGGCTTTTTTGGATACCCACAGGGTGACGACCATGATGGATCCGGCCAGAAGCAAAAGAAATGTCTGTGTCTGGACTGCCTTGCTCAAAGCCCCCATGGAAATGTTCATGGGATCTGTGGATGCAAGAGCGGTTGTAAATGCCTTGAGACCGGCCAGGGGTACACCGATGAAATTGACCAGGTCATTGGCGGCAAAGGCCATGGCCAGGGCAAAGGTGCCCACCAGGACGATGGGTTTGAGGATATTGACCTTGAAAACCGAAATCAAAAACTGCAAAAGGATGGCGGAAATGACAAATATGCCCGTTAATATGGTAAAGGTATGAAGGGCGATCCATGCCAGTGTTTTTTCATCCATGAAAGTGGCACCCTTGGCCCCTTTGATGAGGATAAAAAAAGTGATGGCAGTCATGGCCACCCCGCCCCATAAGGCGCCGTAGCGTGCGAGCCGCTTTTGGTAATCAAAGGTGAAGATCAGTCTTGAGAAAAACTGCACCACAGCCCCTGAAAAAAAGGAGACCACAATGGACAAAAGTATCCCCCCCACAATGGCCATGGCTTTGGCTGTATTGATATAATCCCATAAGGCCATACTATCAGGGGACTGCATGATTTTAATCAGGGACATGGCCACAGCCGCCCCCAGCAGTTCAAAAACAATGGAAACCGTGGTGGAGGTAGGCAGTCCATAGGTGTTGAACAGGTCCAGCAGCAGGATATCGGTGATCATGACTGCCAGAAAAATCAGCAGCAGCTCCGGCATGGTGAAAAACTGGGGATGAAAGATGCCTTTGCGGGCCACCTCCATCATGCCCCCGGAAAAGGTGACCCCTGCCAGAATCCCCAGGCTGGCAACCACCATGATAACAACAAAAGGAGCGGCTTTTGATCCGATGGATGAATTTAAAAAATTCACCGCATCATTGCTCACCCCGATCATAAGATCAAAAAAGGCAAACAGCAGCAAAATACCGATAATGACATAACAGAGTTCAAGGCTCATATGCGTCTCATTTCAATATGCGTTTGATCAATAATATATGGTATATCAATTTTTAACCATATGCCAATAAATGAACGGTTACATAAACTTTTTGGCAAAAACAATCAAGGGGTTGCCGCTAAGTTTGAACCAAATTTCAACAGGATTTGAGGCGGAGGATGGTATCATAGACCAGTTTTCTGGAAACTTTGTATTGAAAGGAAATTTCTTTTGCCAACAGTGCCGTGGGAACAGAACCCTGTGCCAGGCGATCCTGGATAACCGCTTCCAGATCTTCCAAAGACAGTTCTTTCACTTCAGACGCACCTGCCACAAACAGGGTGCATTCCCCTTTGGCAATGCCTTTTGCATCAAGACAGGCTGCAATATAAGAAAAGGTGCCCCTGATAAATTCTTCATGCAGTTTGGTGATTTCCCGGGCCAGACAGGCCTGGCGGTCACCCAGTTCCGCCATGAGCAGATCCAGCAGAAGCCTGATCCTTTTGGGGGATTCATAAAAGACAAGGGTGGCCTGTCCGGATGCAAGGCTTTTGACGGCACGGATCCGCTGCTGCTGTTTTCTGGGCAAAAACCCTGCAAACAAAAACCGGTCGGTTGGCATTCCTGCTGCACTCAATCCTGCAATAATCGCGCAGCATCCGGGTATGGGAACCACTCGGATACCTTTTTCCAGCACTGCTGTGACCAGACGATAGCCGGGATCAGAAATACAGGGCGTGCCTGCATCCGTTATCAGGGCCGCATCTTTGCCCTGCTGCAGGATGGGAATCAGTTTTGCCGCCCTGGGAATCTCATTGTGTTCATGGCAGGAGATAAGATCGGTGAAAATGTTGTAATGGGACAACAGTTTTCTGGAATGGCGCGTATCTTCTGCTGCAATAAGGGCCACCTCTTTTAAAATCCGCACTGCCCGGAAGGTGATATCCTCCAGATTTCCCAGAGGGGTGGCAACAATATAGAGGGTGCCGCAATACGGCAGGGTATTATTCTGAATAGAAGGCATGGGGGATATGGTTGATATGGCAGGTGTCATCTGTAAAAAAAATTTCCATCACATCAAACCGGATACGCTTTTGTCCATCCAGGGCCCGGGTTTTTATATACTGCCTTGCTGCCAGAATGATCTTTTTCTGCTTGGGTGCAGTGACCGCTTCTCTGGGCAGACCCTTTTTTGCACTGGTGCGGGTTTTTACCTCCACAAACACCAGGCAGTCGTCAAGGGCGGCAATGATATCTATTTCCGCAAACCGGGTGGTAAAATTGGTTTCAACAATAATATATCCGGATGCTGCCAGGTGCTGTGCAGCCAGTTGCTCTCCGGACCGGCCCAGGTCTTTGCAGTACCTTGTCATGGATGGCGCACGCCTTTGAAGGTCTTTCTGTGAACCGGGCAGGGGCCGTGATCAAGAATGGCTTTTATGTGAAACACCGTGGGGTAGCCTTTGTGCCGGATAAAATTGTAAAGGGGATATGTCTGGTGCAGGGTTGTCATGATTCGGTCCCGGGTTACCTTGGCAATAATGGAAGCTGCGGCAATGGAAATACTTTTTGTATCCCCTTTTATGACTGCCTGTTGTGAAATATCCATGGAAATGGGGAAGTTTCCGTCCACCAGTAAAAAATCAGGGGTGATATCCAGGTTATGCACCGCCCGTTTCATGGACAAAAGTGCTGCAACAAGGATATTGGCGGTATCAATCTCTTTGTGATCGCAGATACCTACCCCTACAGCCACAGCTTGCTGCATGATAACGGGGAAAAAAAGATGGCGTTTTTTTTCAGACAGTTTTTTGGAATCCGTAATGCCGGGACAAGTGAAATCATGCGGCAGTATCACAGCTGCAGACACAACAGGGCCGGCAAGGGGTCCCCTGCCGGCCTCGTCAATGCCTGCAATCTGTGCATATCCTTTTTGACGGATCTTTTTTTCGATCTGCCACATGGGACCAAGGCTAAGCAAAGCGTTTTTCTTTGATCCTGGCCGCTTTTCCGCGCAGGTTGCGCAGATAATAGAGTTTTGACCGGCGTACCCGGCCCTTGGTCACGATTTCAACTTTATCAATGACAGGGGAGTAAAGGGGAAAAATTCTTTCCACGCCCACACCGCCGGATATTTTTCTCACGGTGAACCGGGCCCCGGCAAATCCTCTGGTCTTTTTGATGACAACGCCCTGGAAGACCTGGATACGTTCTTTTTCACCTTCCCTGATCTTAACATGCACCTTTACGGTGTCCCCTGAATCAAATCTCGGGATATCAAGGCGCATCTGTTCTTTTTCCAATTTTTCAATTACATTTGTCATGTTTCCTCCTGGTTTCCTTCTCTGTATGGCTGAATCTCAGCCATTTGTCAGTCTGTCTAAATATATGGATGCAGCAGACCGGACAGACAAATGGTTGTATTCTCCTGTGCCTGTAATAGGGTCCAGCTGCAGGTCACAATTGTCCATCAGTTCCTGTGCCAGTCCCCATGCGGTGCCCAACACCAGTACATGGGAAGCGTTGCTGCCAAGCTTTTGTTTCAATATCCGGGTGGAGATACTGTTTTTGTGTTTTTTTGCGCTGGTGGCAATGGTGACCACCGGCTGGTTCCTTTCTTCATAAATTTGCTGCATAGCTGTTTCAAATGTCTGTGTTACACGCACCAGTTCCAGGGCCTGTTTTCTGGAGGGGTTCAGGCGCCCTCCCTCCCCATGGGTCCAGTGGCGGATAACCTGGTCTGCCAGATCTGCCTGGTCCTCGTACGGGGTGATCACATAAAACCCTTTCACACCGAACGTCATGGATGCCCTGGCAATATCATGTAAATCAATGGTGGTCAAGGCGGAACCAATGGGTTCATTTTTTCTGTTCACCACCGGAAAATGGACCAGGGCCATATACAGGTTATCCATGGATCAGTGCTTCCAGATGTTTGTACCATTGCTGGAGTATCACCTTTTCCTGCGGGTCGGGACTTTTTTTTTCAAACAAATCCGGCCGCTTTATAAAGGTACGTTCCAGAGAGGACCGGGTCCGCCATCGGGCAATCTTTCCATGGTCCCCTGATAAAAGCACATCCGGTACCCTGTCCCCCATAAAATTTTCCGGTCTGGTATACTGGGCATATTCCAGCCGGTCATCCATGAAGGAATCGGATTGAAACGATGCACTGCTGCCCAGCACCCCGGGTATCAACCGGGAAACCGCATCCATGACAACCATGCTGGCCAGTTCTCCGCCGGTCATGACATAGTCGCCCACAGAAATTTCCGTGTCCACCAGCCGGGTGACAACCCGTTCGTCAATGCCTTCATACCGGCCGCACACAAAAATCAGTGCGGTTTCACTGCGGGCCAGATCCAGGGCCATCTGCTGGTGAAAGGGTTCTCCCTGGGGGGTCATCAATACCACCCTGGCATGGGGGGATTCCGCCTTTGCCTGATGGATGGCTGCTGCCAGGGGTTCGGGCTTCATCACCATACCGCTGCCCCCGCCATAGGGCCTGTCGTCCACGGTGTGGTGCCGGTCCCGGGCAAAGTTCCGGATTTGTATGGTGCGGCCTGAAACAAGCCCCTGTTTGATGGCCCGGCTGATCATGCCGTGGTCGAAAAACGCCTGCACCAGCTCCGGAAAAAGGGTCAATACAAAAAATTCCATGACAAAGCTTATTCATATCCCCGGGGCAGACAGGTTGTCACGGTTTTGCCTTCAAGGTCCACGTGTGTCACAAACTGCCGGTGCATGGGGATCAGAATTTCTTTGTCCCGGTTTTTGACCACCAGCACATCATGGGCAGCGGTGGGGATTATGGTCTCAATAACCCCCAGGTTTCCACGGTTTTTGTCAACCACGTTCAGGCCGAATAAATCCTGCCAGTACCAGGCATCTTCTTCCGTTTCCGGCAGCTGCTGCCGGTGGATCAACACCTCTTTGCCGGCCAGGTCATCTGCCATATCCCGGTTGTCCACACCTGACAGGCGCATTAACAGGCCTTTTTTCCAGTCACTGCATTTTTTTATGACATAGGGTGTAACGGCATCTGTGTTTTCCGTTCTTAAAAACAAGCGGTTTCCCGGGACAAAAACATCCAGGGATTCCGCAAAGGACCAGACCTTGAGCTTGCCGTCCAGCCCATGGACACCGGTTATCTTTCCCATGACCAGCAGTTCATCCGGCTTTGGCAGATCATCCGGGCCTGTGTGTGATGACGCTGTTTTACTCAATGATCTCCAGAACCGTTCTTTTTTTCAGCTTGGTGGAAGCGGCACTTAAAATGGTTCTCATGGCCCGGGCTGACCTGCCCTGTTTGCCTATCACCTTACCCAGATCCTCTTTTGCCACCTTCAGTTCCAGAACCGATGTCTGATCTCCGATTACTTCCGATACATGAACCTCTTCAGGATTGTCCACCAATGCCTTGGCAATGTATTCTATCAGCTCTTTCATATGTTCTTCTCCTTGCAGTCATGCGGGGTGAGAATACCAGGTATGTCACAAACGTTCAGGTTCAGGCGGATGCGGCTTGTTCCGGCTCGGCAGCCTTTTTTTTCAAAATGCTCTGCACCGTGGTGGAAGGTTTGGCACCCTGCTCCAGCCAGTACGCGATCCTGTCCTGCTTCAACACCACGGCAGCCGGCTCGGTCATGGGGTCATAGGTGCCCAGGGCTTCTAAAAATCTGCCGTCCCTGGGGGCCTCGATGTCGGCTGCCACAATTCTGTAAAAAGGTTTCTTTTTGGTACCTTTGCGGGTCAATCTGATTCTTACGGACATATTTTATTTTCTCCTTAAAACGGCAGCATGCCTTTTAATGAACGCATGCCGCCTTTATTAAACTTCTTGATCATTTTCATGGACTGGGTGTAGCTTTTCAAAAGTTTGTTGACATCCTGGACACTTGTCCCGCTGCCAAGGGCAATTCTTTTTTTCCGGGAGGCTTTTATAATCGCAGCTTTCTCTCTTTCTTCCGGGGTCATGGAATTGATGATTGCCTCGATTTTAACAAATTCTTTGTCATTGATATCCAATCCCTTGAGCTGCTTTTTGCTCATTCCCGGCAGCATGCCCAAAAGATCCTTGACAGACCCCATTTTCCGGACGGTTTTCATCTGGTTCTTGAAATCCTCCAAAGTAAAGGCGTTCTGCCGCAGTTTTTTTTCCAGGGATTTGGCTTCTTTTTCATCCACTGCTTCCTGGGCCCGCTCAATAAAGGAAAGGGTGTCTCCCATGCCCAGAATTTTGGATGCCATCCGGTCCGGGTGAAACGGTTCCAGGTCAGTGGATTTTTCCCCCACACCGATAAACTTCAAGGGCTTGCCTGTCACCGCCTTGATGGACAGGGCCGCACCGCCTCTGGCATCCCCGTCCATTTTGGTCAGGATAACCCCGGTGAGGGCGAGGCGCTGGTCAAATGATCCGGCAATATTGACAGCATCCTGTCCGGTCATGGCATCTGCCACCAGAAGTATCTCTGACGGGTTCACACCTTTTTTCAGGGTTTCCAGCTCCGCCATCAGGGTGTCATCCATGTGCAGGCGCCCGGCAGTGTCATACAACAGGGTGTCGTATCCCTGTTCCCTTGCTGCCAGTTGCGCATTCTGGCAGATGTTGAGGGGCTTCATGTCAGCTGTGGTATCAAAAACCGGCAGATCCAGCTGAATGCCGATTTTTTTCAATTGTTCGATGGCAGCCGGCCGGTACACATCCACCGGTACCAGAAACGGCTTCCTTCCCTGCTTGCGCAGATATCGGCCCAGTTTTCCGGCTGTGGTGGTTTTACCGGATCCCTGCAAACCCACCAGCATGATGGATCCCATGGTGCCGGTCTTCAAATCAAGGTCCTGGTGTTCAGAGCCCATCATCTGCGTGAACGCGTCATACACGATCTTGATGACCTGCTGGCCCGGGGTCAGGCTCTGCATGACCTCCTGGCCCAGTGCCCGGCTCTTTATATCTGAAATGACATTTTTTGCAACCTTATAATTGACATCAGCCTCAAGAAGTGCCATTCTCACCTGTTTGAGACCATCTTCAATGTTTTTCTCATTCAGAGTGCCATGGCCCTTTAATTTTTTAAAGACCGAATCAAGCCTGTCACTTAAATTTTCAAACATAAAAAGACCACTCCCAAAATTTCAAATCAAATCATTGAATTTAGACCAGGATCCGTGATAAGTCAAGAAAATAATACATGCGTGAGCAGGCAAAAACCCATGGAAAACATTTTAAATTATACCAGAGAAGACCTTTCCCTGTGGCTTGAAAAAAACGGTATCCGATCCTTTCGGTCCGGTCAGGTATTCAAGTGGCTTTATTTGAAGCTGGCAAATGATTTCGAACAGATGACCGATCTGGGCAAAGACCTGCGCACGTTGCTGTCCAGCCATTTTTATTTTGACTGCCTGACCCTGATAGACAAACAGGTGTCAGTGGATACCACCACAAAATATCTGTTCAGACTCCAGGACGGTGCCTGTATTGAATCAGTGCTCATCCCGGGAAAAGACCATTTTACCCTGTGTGTTTCCTCCCAGGTGGGGTGTG
>JAABRW010000458.1 GCA_011390695.1 Desulfotignum sp. | reverse complement strand
GTCCGGACGGGGTCAATAGGTTTCCCCACCAGTGTCATGCCTTGTGCTCCCTGCCTTGACTTTTTCAGGTGGTTGTGGTTTGACCTGTTGTAATTGATGCATTGCCGTAAACGCCAAATACGAAGGAGCAGATATGAACTGGTTGCACTCGATCCGCACCAAACAGATGGGGGGGTTTCTGGCTATTGCCGCCATTACAGCAGTTGTCAGTCTGGTAAGTTATAATGGCATGAAGAATTTGGAGATCAGCTTCAGGCAGGTTATTGAAACAGCCCCTCTGACGGAATCGGCCATCAACATGAAACTGGCGGTGACCCAGGATATCGCAGCCATCATGACCCTTATGGCTGCCTTGGATACAGATGAACTTGATGCTGCACTGCAGAAGCACCAGGAAAATGTGGCGCGGTTCAATCAATACCAGAAAGCCATGCTGGATGGTGGTGAAGTTCGGGAAAAAACCATTTTTCCCACCCATGACCCGGAACTTCGCCGGATCATTCAGGATGCAAAAGAATTTCATACATCCATTTTTCTGCCCAGTTTCAAGGTGGCCTATGATCAGATGCATCTGCAGTTGTCTGCAGAACCTTATGATTACGGGCTTTTGGACACCATTGATGAAAAAACCATTGCCCTGGCCAATGATCTGACCCGGCAGCTGGACCAGGCCGGCGACATCTCCCAGGGGCTTATCCTTCAGGCTGAAGCAGATCTGATAAAAGAAAAGCAGCAGGCGGTCACCATTCTGGCGGTAGCCACCCTGGTGGGAATCGCAGCAGCTATTTTGCTGGGGTTTGTCGTGTCAGGCCGGATTGCCGGGCCTGTTAAAAAAGCGGCAGCTTTTACCAGAGAGGTTGCCCAGGGCGATTTCTCCAAAACTTTAGAGGTTCCCCAGAAAGATGAAATCGGGTCCATGGTGAATGCCATGAACCAGATGGTACAGGGGCTGGCATCGGTGTTTAAAAACATTGCACAGGGGGTGGCCACCCTGGATCAGACAGCAGCGGATTTATCCGGGATTTCAGACAGTCTGAAGACCCGCGCTGAAAAAATGACCCATAAATCAGGTGCTGTCAGTGGTGCGGCCCAGGCAATGCAGGAGCGGGTAACGTCTGTCACCCAAAGTTCCCGGGCGTTTTCAGATAACCTGGATACAGTATCCGCTGCCATGGAACAGATGAATGCCACTGTAGCGGAAATTGCAAAAAATACCAGTGAAGCCCGGCAGATTTCAGAGACAGCTGTGTCAACTGCCAGCGGCGCTTCCAGCCGGGTGGATGAGCTGGGCAAAGATGCTGCTGAAATCGGGCAGGTCACCCAGACCATCACCGATATATCAGATCAGACCAACCTGCTGGCATTGAATGCCACCATTGAAGCGGCCCGGGCAGGAGAAGCCGGTAAAGGCTTTGCCGTTGTGGCCAATGAAATCAAGGGCCTGGCCCGGCAGACAGCAGAAGCTGCCAAAGATATCTCAGAAAAAATTACGCACATCCAGGATTCTTCCAAAGGCACGGTAACGGAAATTCAGCAGATTTCACAGGTGATCAATGAGGTGAATACCATTGTTATCGCCATTGCGGGGGCCATTGAGGAACAGTCCAGCACTGCCGGAGAAATTGCTGAAAACATATCTCTGGCAGCACAGGGCATACATGACAACCATGAGCATATTACAGACATATCCCGGGCAACCAGCCGGATAGCCGATGACATCCTCAGTGTGAATACCCATGCTGCCTCTGTCACAGATACCAGCCGGAAAGTGAGTGAAAACGTGACCCGGATCACGGAATTTGCCGCCAGCCTGGGACAGGCAATCCGCCGTTTCAAAATTTAGCGGGCACCAACAAAATGAAAGCTGTATGAACATATTGGCCATGACTCTGGATCAGGTGATCCACACCCTTGAAAAAGAATATGGAAAAGGCCGGTTTCATGCCCGGGCCCTGTACCGGGAAATCTTTAAAAATGCGCATCCGGATTTTCTTTCCATACCCGAATTTGCCGCTTCCCGGGCATTGGCCAGGGATTTGGAAAAAAATATCTGCCTGGAACCGGGGTGGGTAAAAACGGTTTTCCAGGACAGTGATCTCACCAAATTCATCACCCGGCTGTCCGACGGCATGGAGATAGAATCGGTGATCGTTCCCATGAACCGGTACAACACCCTGTGTGTTTCCAGCCAGGTGGGGTGCCGGATGGGATGTACCTTCTGTGAAACCGGCCGCATGGGACTGCGGCGCAGTCTTACCACATCTGAAATCACCGGCCAGTTGTATAACGCCAGGCATGTGCTGAAAAAGCAGATCAAAAATGTCGTTTTCATGGGAATGGGAGAACCCCTTGACAATTTTGCGCCGGTGATGGCTGCAGTGCAGATCATGCATGAGCAGAAAGGGTTTGACATTTCCCTGCGCCACATGACCATTTCAACATCCGGGGTGGTGCCGGGGATCAGGAAACTGGCTGGCATGAACCTTGCCGGCATCCGGCTGGCCGTATCGGTGAATGCCCCTGACAACCCGACCCGGTCACAGCTGATGCCGGTGAACAAAGCCTGGCCCCTGGAAACCCTCAAAAAAACCCTGGCAGCCTTTCCTCTGCCCCGCAAAGGCACCTTTTTGTTTGAATACATTCTCATCAAAGGGGTGAATGATACAAAGGCCCATGCAGACAGGCTGGCAGATTTCATCCACCCCCTGCCTGTACGCCTGAATCTCATTCCCTGCAACCCGGTGCCGGGCCTTGCCCATGAAAGTCCGTCAGATGCTGATATGAACCGGTTTTCACAGCACCTTGTTGAAAAAAACATTTTTGTCATCCGGCGGTGGAGCAAGGGCAGATCTGTCTCTGCCGGCTGCGGCCAGCTGGGGCGGCGGTAGCAGGTATCATCCTTTGAGTTTTTTTATATTATCCCTGGCAAAGTCAATGGTCGGATCGATTTCAAGGGCCATTTCATAGTATTTTATCGCCAGTGCAGTTTCCCCCAGTTCCCGGTAATTGGAACCGATATTGGCATAGTTGATGGCCTCTGACGGGTCAACCTCCAGGGCATTTTCAAAACAGGAAATGGCTTTGTGGTGGTTTTTTTGCATAAAATGGCAGACCCCCATGGTGTTGAGCAGGTCCGGCCGCTGGGAATCAACAGCCAGTCCTTTTTCGCAGACAGCGACCGCCCTTTCATACAGGCCCATATCCTTGAGGCAGGCCCCCATGTGGGAACAGATGTCCGGCAGGTTCATTGGGACCGGGTCTCTTTCCAGGGCGGTTTCAAATGCCTCCAGGGCCGTGTGAAGGTCACCCAGTGCATTGTATACCAGTCCTTTGTAAAAACTGGTGTAATATTTTTCCGGCAGGGCCTGCTCCAGGGCATCCAGTTTGTCCAGGGCCTGGACAGGATCCAGGGTTTCGGTGATGAGTCTGGCTGAAAACATCCCCACGCTGGCGGATACTGCCCGTTCCCTGAAGTGGGCCCCCGGCATGATGGTGTAAAAGGCCGGGATGTCCAGGTCCGGGTGCCGGGTGTCAATGGCCAGGATCTCATATCCTTTGCTGCCCAGTGTGGCAATGAGGTTTTCCACCTCCACCCGGATGTTGGGGTCTGACAGATTCGGCAGATCGGCCAGGTCCTTCATGGTTTCAGGATGGGTGATAAAGGCTGCATCGGCAATGTCGGTGAATTTGGGCAGACCCGAGGCCACATAACTTGATCCGGAATTGAAATCCCCTGCCAGCTGGGCCACCTCGGTCAGGGCACGGCCCATGGCTTTCTGGGGATCAGGCGCAGTGCCTGCAGTCCACACGATTTCGCTTTTTTCCGGAAACGTGGCAGGATCCCAGGCCAGAACCGCAATGGTGGGAATGCCTGTATCCAGGGAAAAATCTGAGGCATGCACCTGGATGCCGCAGTTTCTGTATTTGGCCAGCAGCTCTTTTACCAGCGGATCGGTAAAGGTGTCCAGACGGATGCCCGGGACAGCAAGTTTTCCGTGGCTCACCAGAGAAGAGGTGTGCCGCTCCACCAGTTCGCAGATACCCTGGATCAATGCCTCTTCATTGCAGTTGCCGGCACAGGGCCCGTTGAATTCATTGATCATGTAAAACCAGGTAAAGGGGATCAGCACCTCCTGTTCCCGGGTCAGGTTATATCCTCTGGTCCACTGCAGGTTCAGGCTGTTGAATATGGGTCTTACCCTGTGGGCATCAGCTGGATCGTCATGCACGGACCGGATGATCTGGTCAAAGGGCAGAATGTTTTCCCCGAGTTCCTCTGCCCGGGCAGAAAGGAAATTGCTTTTTTTGTTCACAAAGGAAAAAAAGCTGAAACGTTCCGCCAGCTCCATAACAGCACTGGCTTCTGACTGGGCAGGGGTGCCGCCTTTTCCCATCTGCTTATTGGTGCCGATAACCTGCCTGGCATCTGTACCGCATTCACTGAAAAAAACCGGTATGTCCAAACGGCCGTTGTCAATGCGGCGGGTCTGGTTCAGAATATTCAGGCGGGAGGTGGCAGCTTTTTCTTTGAACCGGGCCACGGTCTTTTCCGGGGACATGATTTTATCCTGATCATAGGTGTAGCCTTTTACCGCATCCTTGAGTTCGATTGTATATGTCATGAAAATCTCTTTCGTATCCAGGGATTAAATGTTGTACAGATATATGCCGGCCTGCCGGCGCAGGAAAAGCATCTGAAAATGGGCTTAAATGGTTCTGGTGTCTGTTATTTCACAAGGGTTACTGCATCACCCACCCGGATGGTTCCGCCGGTAAGAATTTTTGCGAACACCCCTTCTTTGGGCATGATGCAGTCTCCGGTGCGGTAAAAAATGGCACATTTTTTGTGGCATTCTTTTCCGATCTGGGTGATTTCCACCAGGGCTGTGTCTCCGAGCCGTACCTGCTGACCGATTTTCTGATTTTTCCAGTCAATACCGGTGGTGGCAATGTTTTCAGCAAAATCTCCGAAATGCAGTACAAAATCTTTGCTACTGGCCGCGTCAATGCTTTCAGCAGCCAGAAAACTGAGCTGCCGGTGCCAGTCCCCGGCATGGGCATCCCCTTTGATGCCATGGTTTTCCACCAGTTCCGCCTGATCAGTGCACAGTTTGGTGGTGCCTTTTTTTTTGCTTACGGCAATGGAAACTATTTTCACAACAGTCCTTTTCTTTGGATTTGTCAATATATAGAAGCTGTATATAAATGATTCATATCACATTGTGGTAGTAATTTTCAATACCAAATACAAGCTTTCACCAGGCGGGGATGATGGTTCATTTTTTGACGGACCTATCCGGGGACCCATTGTCTTCAGGAGGATCCCAGGGGGTTGACCGGGAAAAGTGCTCCGGATGTGAGAAAACCGCTTCATCAATGTGGTGGTTGATCTTTTGGGCAAGCCCTGCCGGCAGTTTCTGCAGGGCAAAAGACTGCTGGATGCAGGCCTCAAGGCAGGTGTCCATGTCATATAATTGTCTGCAGACGTCACATTCCTGGATGTGGCCCAGTATGCCGGGATCCCTGGTCTGCTTGTGCACAGACCGGTTCTGCAGCCAGATAAAAAAGTCATTACAGTTCATGGGTCAGATATGTTCCGGGTTATTGTTTATATGGGGGCTGTTTTCCCTGCTGTCTTTTAATTGTTTCAACAATTTTACCTTTAATGCCTCTTTTGCCCTGTTCAATCTGGACATCACCGTTCCAATGGGAATATCAAGGGTTTTGGCAATATCTTTGTACAGCATATCATCCATATAATACAAGATCAAAATTTCTTTGTATTTTATGGGCAGCTGGTCAATGGCATCATTCACTATCCTGGTGTTAACTGCCTGTTCCAGCAGTTTGTCAGCTCCCTTTTTTTGTGTTTCAGATTTGAGGACCGCAATGTAGTCGCTTTTCTGAAGCTGTTGCCTGGCATTGTCTTTCTGGCAGGTTTTTAAAAAATTATTGCGCAGAATTCTCAACAGCCAGGACTTGCATTTGGACGGATCCTTGAGCTGGGAAAATTTGTGATAAGCCATCATAAATGTTTCCTGAACAATATCTTCCGCATCAAATACATTGCCGGTGTATTTAAGAGCAACATTGTATAAAAGCTTCATATGGGGATATGTCAGCTTTTTAAACTGCTTTTTATCTGTTTTTGTTTTCAATACCATATCATCATATCCTGACTTTGCCTCCTGAATCTAAGATAATCAGGATATGAATCAAAGCAATTGCTTTTTATAATATGACAGGTATGGACCCTGTTTTATTCCAGGATTTTACTGTACCGGTTCCAGGTGAACCATCACCTCGAGGATATTGTGTTTGGTTTTCATCAGGGTTTCTTTTACTGTCTCGGAGATGTCATGGCCCTGCTGCACAGTGATCCGGCCGTCCACCTCAAGGTGCAGGTCAATATAAAATCCGCCTCCTGTTTTCCTGGATCTGAGCCTGTGCACCCCTCTGACATGGGGAATATTTTCGATAAGGACGCGGATACGTGCCATCTCCTGCTGGGACATGCCTGCATCCACCAGTTCCGCTATACTGCCCCCCAGGATCCCAAGCCCTGCCTTGATGATGAAAACCGAGACCAGGATGGCACCCACCGGGTCCAGAAAAGCCAGTTTCGGATTGATGAGGCCGGCTGTCACCGCCACCAGGACCGGAATGGACGACAATGCATCTGTCCGGTGGTGCCAGGCATTGGCTTTAAGGGAAGATGCCCGGTTTTTTACCCCGGCTTTATAAGTGATTCTGAAAAGGATCTCTTTGACAATAACAGACAGGACAGGAGCGAAAATCACCATTGGGTGCAGTTTTGTTTCCACAGGATGCATCAGGCAAAGGATAGCGTTATACCCGATGCCGGCGGCCACACCAAGCAGGATCAGGCTGATGGAAATGGTGACAAAGGACTCGATTTTCTGGTGGCCGAAGGGATGGCATGCATCAGGCGGGGCTGTCCAGTACCGGACACCGAACAGGATCACCAGATCTGATCCGGTATCGGAAAAACTGTGCATGGCATCTGCCACCACTGCCTGGCTGCTGCCTGCAATACCCATGATCAGCTTGATCAGGGCCAGGAGCACATTGGTCCAAAGGCCGATCCAGGTGACTTTTTCAATATTTTTTCTGGTCTGGTTCTGTGTGGTCATAACAGGTTTCCGTATATTACGGACGGGTCAATCAAAGGGATGAATTTGCGGTTGGCTGTTGGAAAAGCAAGTCTGTGGATGTTTTCAAAAGCAATCCACTGGTGGTCGATGGGGCCGTCCAATACCACATCCCCTGATATATAATCACAATAAAACACATCCATTTCAATCTTAAAATGGGTATAGGCATGCCGGACATGGGTCAGAAACGAAACAATTCTGACATCCAGGCCGGTTTCTTCTTTGATTTCCCTGATGCAGGCATCTTCTGCACTTTCCTTGTTTTTTCTTTTGCCCCCGGGAAATTCCCATAATCCTCCCAGCAGGCCGTCCAGTTTTCTTCTGGTTACCAGGACGCTGCCCTCTTTTATGACAATGCCGGTGCTGATGCGGTGGCAGGGAATTTTTTTTGCTTTCAGCCGCAGAGGAAAGACCGAAACCCGTCTGCCGGCAAGGGCCAGGCAGTGGTGTGCCAGGGGACAGCTGCCGCAGTCAGGAACCGCCGGTGTGCAGACCAGGGCCCCCAGTTCCATGAGGGCCTGGTTGAAACCTCCCGGATCTGTCCGGTCCACAAGGGTGTCTGCAATGGCCTTGAATCGGGTGTGTGCAGATGACTGGTTCACCGGGATATCCAGGCATAACAGCCGTGCCAGTACCCGTTTTACATTGGCATCCACCACCGCCTGGACCTGGTTGAATGCCATGCTCATCACGGCTGATGCAATATAATCCCCCACTCCGGGCAGGGCTTTGAAATCGGAAAACCGGTCTGGGATGCGGCCGTCCATTTCCTGTATCACCTGCTGGGCTGCCTTGTGCAGGTTTCTGGCCCTGGCATAATACCCCAGCCCTTCCCAGGATTTGAGCACCTTTTCCAGCTCCGCCCGGGCCAGACTTTCCAGGGTGGGAAACCTGTCCACAAAGGCGAGAAAATAGGGCACGGCTGTTTTTACCTGTGTCTGCTGGAGCATCACCTCTGATACCCAGATGCGGTAAGGGTCGCAACTTTCCCGCCAGGGCAGGTCCCTGTGGTGGGTGTTGTACCAGTGCACAAGGGTTTTTCGGATCAAGGCAATGTCTGCAAAGGCAAAGCCGGGGATCTGTTTGTTTATTTTGGGTTTTGGATGGGTCATCTGAAATTTTCCATTTGGCCGGCAGCTG
>JAABRW010000457.1 GCA_011390695.1 Desulfotignum sp. | reverse complement strand
GACCGATCCTGGCCCAGGAAGATCGTGCTGCCATTCTTTCAGCTCTGAATTGTGTAAATCTTGTGGTTATGTTTGATGAAGATACCCCAATTAATCTGCTCAAGGCTCTGAGGCCGGATATCCTAGTCAAGGGAGGGGACTACACACCGGAAACCGTGGTCGGGGCAGATCTAATGCTATCTTGGGGTGGGCGGGTGGAGGTCCTTTCTCTGTTCGAAGACAAAAGCACCTCCGCCATTGTCGATAAAATACGCAGAACCCATAGTGAATTGACTTGAAATTGCCCAGGTCTTTGAAAATTTTATTAGATCAAGGCTGATAATGTGAGTGACGAGAAAATTTATAAATTATTAAAACTCCTGATGTATCTGGTGGGGCATATGCCTGTTTGGCTTGCAGATTTTTGTGCTCATGGCCTGGGATTGTTATGGTATGGTCTGGATAAACGTCACAGAACCGTGACACTGAACAATCTTCAGCAGGCGTTTGAAGGCCGGATGTCCCCTTCTGAGGCGAGGCAGGTGGGAAAGCAGGTGTTTAAAAATATTGCCAATATCCTGTTTGAAGTGGCCTGGTCCTGCCGGCTTGACAAGCAAACCTTGTTGTCCCACTTTACCATCAAAGGCATTGAACATGTGAAAAAAGCCCATGACAAGGGTCGGGGGGTAATTGTGGTCACCTGCCACATGGGCAATTTTGAGCTTTTGATTACTGCCATTGAAGAGACAGGGTTACCTGGGTACGCCATTTACCGGAAATTGGATTTCAAACCCCTTGAGCGGTTGATCCTGGATATCCGTCAGCGGTTCGGGGTGACCATGATTCCCATACGTGGGGCCTCCAAAAAAATCGATGCTATTTTGAGGGCCGGGGGAGTTGTGGGAACCTTGCTGGATCAGAATGTGGACTGGTACCAGGGGGTTTTTGTGGATTTTTTTGGGCGCCCCGCCTGCACCAATAGTGGATTGGCAGCACTTGCCATAAGGACCAAAGCACCGGTTCTGCCCATGTATACCATGCGGAAAAACAGAGAATTTCTCATTGAATTTTTACCGGAAATTCCCCTTGAAGACACAGGAGATCGGATCAAAGATCTTGAAAATAACACCCAGAATTATACTGCTGCCATTGAAGCCATGGTGCGCAGATATCCAGATCAGTATTTCTGGGTGCACAACCGCTGGAAAACAAAATCCTATTGCATGCTTCCCCAATCATGAGTTTTTTAAATTTTTCATCCAACCAGTGGCTGTCCTGGCAGCAAGAGAAATTATGCAAAAAATAAGGCTTAAAGACAGCTGTGAGGCCCGGATATTGATCAGGGCTGCCAACTGGGTCGGGGATGCCATCATGACCACCCCGGTGGTCCGGGGGGTGAGGAAGAATTTTCTCCAGGCCCGGATCACTGTTCTGGCCAAGCCCTGGGTGATCCCTGTGTATGAAAACAACCCCTATATTGATGATATTCTTGTGTATGAAAACCAGGGCCGCCATAAAAAGGGAATCGGGACCCTGCGCCTTTCAAAGGATCTGAGACCCCATGGGTTTGATCTGGCTATTTTAATGCAAAATGCCTTTGAAGCGGCACTGTTAAGTTTTCTTGCCGGGATTCCAGAGCGTCTCGGGTATGACACCGATGCCAGAACCCTTCTGCTCAACCCCAGCATCAAGCTTGATCCGGTTTTGAAAAAAAGACATCTGATTGATTACTATATCGGCATATTAAAAGGTGCCGGCCTTGCCCCTGACGGCAGGCACACAGAGCTTTTCCTTACATTGGCTGAAAAAAAAAATGCCCTGGCAATTCTCCATGAAAATTCAATCGATCTGACAAAGCCGGTGATCGGCATTAACCCCGGGGCCACAGGCGGTACTGCCAAAAGATGGTTTCCCCAAAGATATGCCCAGGTGGCCCAGAGGCTTTCCAGCCTCCTGGGCGTAAAAATTCTTATTTTCGGGGGGCCTGCGGATGAGGCGTTAGGCCGTCAAATCAACAAAGACTCAGGCAACTCCTGCATCAATCTCGCCGGCAAGACAAGCCTTCGGATGGCATTTGCATTGATAGAAACCTGTTCCCTTTTCATTACCAATGATTCAGGGCTCATGCATGCGGCAGCGGCACTGGGCATTGATCAGATCGCCATTATCGGCTCCACGGATTCCCTTGCAACCTCGCCCTCAAATACCAACAGCAGTATCCTTCGGGTGCCGGTGCCTTGTGCGCCCTGCATGAAACCGGAATGTCCCATTGATCATCGTTGCATGTCCTTAATTACCGTAGAGAGGGTGGTAGAAAAAGCCCTGGAGATCCTCCATGGATAAGCCCCTCAATATTCTCATTATAAAAATGAGTGCCATCGGGGATGTGATCCATACCCTGCCTGCGTTGAATGTCCTGCGCAGACAGTTTCCCAACGCCCGGATCACCTGGCTTGTAGAAGAGGCAGCTGCTGACATGATTTATGGCCACCCCTCCCTGGATCGGGTGATCCTGTCCAAACGGAAATTGTGGATCCAACAATTGTTTTCACCCCGTTACAACCGGGCCTTTAAAAGCATCTTAGCTTTTATTAAGGAGTTACGGGATACAGAATATGATATGGTCCTGGATTTCCAGGGGCTGCTCAAAAGCGGCATCATGGTCATGCTGACCAGGGGCAAACAGAAAATCGGATTTGACAAAGGCATGGCCCATGCGGAAAGCAGCCATTTATTCTATAATGTGCGGATTCCTCCTGTGAACATGGAGATCCACGCCCTGAAACGGGGGCTTATGCTGCTGGAAAACCTGGGTATTCCCACGGGGGAAGTGACATATAATCTGGCTGTCTCCCCAAAAGAGAGGCAGGCGTTAGATTTTCTTTTAGCGCGGGCAGGTATTGACCAGAATGATCCCATCATCTGCATCAATCCCCAGGCCACCTGGCAGACAAAATTATGGCACAACCAAAAATTTGCCGATCTGGCAGACAGGCTGAAACATCGATACAACGCACAAATTGTGTTCACAGGGGGGAGAGATGACCAAGACGAGGTGGAGGCCATTTTATCCACGATGAAGGAACCTGGAATCAATCTGGCCGGTCTCACCAGCCTGAAGACCCTGACCGCCCTTTTTCAACGGGCCTTTCTCCTGGTCACAACAGATACCGGCCCCATGCATTTAGGGGCGGCAGTCGGGATTAAGGTTTTGGCAATTTTCGGTGCCACCGCACCCTGGCGGACAGGACCCTATGGAAGTAACAGCAAAGTTGTCAGAACGGGAATCGGTTGCAGCCCCTGTTTTAAACGGCACTGCCCCACATCCATGGAATGTATGGAACAAATATCTGTTGAAAGGGTCATGGAAGGCATTGCAACGCTTGTGGAGGGGCAACCATGAACGCTTCGGTTATCATCACCACCTATAACCGGCCTGGGGCCTTGAAGCGTGTGGTTCAGGGGCTTTTGGGTCAGACACGGGTACCAGATGAAATTGTGATTGCAGACGATGGCTCTTCCTTCGAGACAAGGGATCTTGTTAAACAGCTCATTGCCCAGGCTGGTTCCTGCCGCATGGTACATGTCTGGCAGAAGGATAAAGGGTTCAGGGCAGCCAGGGCCAGAAATCTTGCCATCAAGGAAACCACGGGAGAATATATCATCTCCCTGGACGGGGACTGTATTCCCGAGATTCATTTTGTGGAAGACCACCTGAAGCTGGCAAAGAGCGGCTGCTTTTTTCAGGGGAAAAGGGTGCTTGTAGAAAAGGAGTGGTCTGAAACCTTTTTATTTGAAAATACCAAACAGACCCTGGCCTTAATTTTGGCCGGCATGAAAAATAAAATTTCCCATACCCACCATCTCCTGAGGCTCCCTTTTTGGCCGGCTTTGGAAAACACGAAACTATCTGGTATAAAAAGCTGTAACATGGGGTTTTTCAAGGAAGACCTTTTGGCTGTCAATGGATTTAACCAGGATTTCATTGGCTGGGGAAGGGAAGACTCAGAACTTGCACTGAGATTATTCAATCTGGGGTTGAGGCGACGGGGGCATCCTTTTAAGGCCATTTGCTTTCATCTCTGGCATGAAGAAAATGACAGAGACCGCATGGAAATAAACGAGGGTCTGCTCAAAGAGCAGATCAAGTCACGGCAGATTGTATGCAAAAACGGAATTATCACCCAGGAGGACTGATTTTCGGGATCAGTGCCCACATGGGTACTTCAGAACATGATGACAGACAAGGGAACTTATCGGATGGATGGGAAAAAATGAGAGACACCTGCTATGTGCTTCATGTAAAAAAAGGATTTGAGGATCGGGAAAAGAGCATTGTCCACCAATTTTCCAGACTGGATCTACCCTTTGAGTGGGTCCTGGACCATGACAAAGAAGACCTTACCCCGGAACTTCTGGAATTCTACCAATACCGGGGCAATCTCAGTGGCGCAGCCATTTCCTGCGCCTTGAAACATATTCGGGCGTGGGAGCTGATTGCCCAGGGGTCAAGCAAGGGCGGATTTGTGTTTGAGGATGATGTGCTCATGGATCTGAAAAATTTTAAAACCCTTTCCCAAAAGTGTATAGAAGAGTTTCATGAAAATGGGTCAGAAACCGGATATATCAGCCTGGGCAGCGGGTGTGCTCTTTATGTACCCTGGACCAAAAAACAAAAAAACAGACTGCTTTACCCGGCCGAACTTGTGAGGGCAGCGGACTCCTACTGGATCAACCGAAAAACAGCCGAAAAAATGGTGGCATGGATCAAAAAAAACGGGTTTGATCAGCCCGCCGATCACTTGATTGACCAAATTACGGCTGACGAGAAGATTCCCATTTTCTGGCTGGATCCGACCCTTGTGAATCAGGGGTCCCACACCGGCCTGTTTCCCTCCAGCATCCAGACCCTGGAACGGGGAACCTTTATGGATCAATTGGGTTGGCAGGTAAAAATCATCAGAAGAAAGTATCTATATCCCTTGATGGGAATTGATTTGAGGAAAAATGGTTGACCTTAAAGCCTTAAAAGTGGGGATTCAAACACTTGATCCCCTGACTCTGGTTCGAAGCTTAATTCTTCTGGAGATGACCGCACTGATTTTTTCCACAGCAGCAACCGTTATCGTTGAAGTCCTGGTTTTTCTCTGCTTTCTCTGCTTTAAACAGCTTCGCCAGAGAGTTTTGGCAGCAATTCACCAACCCATGGTGGTCATGGCCCTGGTTTTATATGCCCTGGTCAGTCTGGGGGTTCTTTACAGTGCAGCATCGTTCTCAGAAAGCCTGGATATGTGGAGAAGCTGGCGCAAACTGTTGCTGGTGCCTCTGGTGGCCAGCGCATACAACGATTCTCTGTGGAAACAGCGGATGGTCAGTATTTTTATTGTGTTGATGGCCCTTACTGCATTGATTTCCTTTGCCTGTCATGCATTGGATGTGGGTAGACACCAATCTGCAGGCATTGTTGTGGGTAACCATGCTACCCAGGGTATGCTCTTTTCCGTGGCTATGTTTGCCTGTCTTGTCCTGGTGCGATTTCCCTTTTCCCGGGAAGTTATCCCTTCCTGGCTCCTCAAGATATCCGCAGGGGTGCTGTTCCTGAATATCCTTATGGTCACACCGGGCAGAAGTGGATACCTGGTTTTAATGGTCTTGATCATGACCTTTATTTTTTTTGGAATTCAAAAGAAAATAAGGTGGGTGATACTTATGCTGGCCCCCTTGGTGATCCTTGCCCTGCTCCTGGCATCTCCTGTTGCCAAAAAAAGGGTGCTCTTGGGAATAGAGGAGATAAAAACCTATGAACAGTCACCTGAGGTGACCTCCATGGGGATTCGCGTGGTCATGTGGAAAAACACCTTTGACCTGCTCAAAAAATTCGAACATCCTGTTTTGGGCTATGGTACCAGTGGATTTGAGACCGCGTATAAGAAGCAGGTGTCCGGGAGGAAAGGGTGGCAGGGAGAGCCGGTGAAGGATCCCCACAATCAATATCTCCGAATTCTGGTTGAATACGGCATTTTCGGATTGATAATTTTTTTATTGTTTATCTTTTCTTTTTTCAGGCAGCCGGTTAAAGGACATTTTTATACATTGGGAATAGGAATCTTGCTTGCCTGGTGTGCCACCAGTATGTTCAGCGCACATTTTACAACTTTTTCAGAAGGAAGATTCCTAATGATCTGGTGCAGCGCCCTGCTTTCGGTAAGCAGTTCACCCAAAGAAGAGAATCAAGACTCAGGCCCGGCCCAGGGAACGCATTTGGCATGAACTTTTCAAACAAACTCATAATGACGAAAAATCATATGAAAATTGCTTTTCTGGTCAAACGATTTAACCGGTCCGGGGGCAAGGAACGATATGTGGTGGAGCTTGCCAAAGCTTTAACCCGAAAGGGACACAACGTCCATGTATATGCCTGCACCTGTGATCAAACCCTTTTAAATGGGATCACTTTCCATCCGGTCATTTCCCGTTATGGTTTCTCAAGTGTTTTGAACACCCTCTCTTTTATCCGGGAAACAGATAAATTGGTTTCCACACAGGCCTATGATATTGTCCATTCCCATGAGCGAAACTATCGGCAAAAGATTTTAACCTTGCACAGCCTGACCTATTGCCAGGGGTTGGAAAAATATTCTTTTTTAAAACGGCTGGATCAAAAATATTTGAGTTTGAGGAGCCTTTTGTATCTCTGGCTTGAGAAACGCCAGATGAAATCTCCCTGGCTGGTTTCGGTGTCCCAGGAGGTCTCAAGGGATGTGGAAAAATATTATGGTCGAACCCATCACATGATCACGATCCCACCGGGTGTGGATATTGACCAGTTTGATCCCATGACCCTTAGCCATCTCAGGGAACAGGCCAGAAAAAAGAACAATCTGCAGGAAAATGAACTGGCGGTTCTGTTTGTGGGCTCGGCTTTTCAGCGCAAAGGACTGGATCGGATTCTGCCTTTCATTCAAGGGGATATGCGGCTGTTTGTGGTGGGCAAAGGCGACAACCTGGGTAAATACAAACGTCTCATTAAAGCCCATGGCCTTGAAAAAAAAGTGGTTTTTACAGGACTGGTAAAGGATATGAAACCCTATTATGCCCTGGCAGATATGGTGGTTCTGCCCTCCCTTTCCGAAGCGTTTGGCATGAGCATCCTGGAGGGAATGGCCTGTGGATTGCCCGTGATTGTCACCCAAAATTGTGGCGTGGCCGATCTGATTGATCATAATGTAAATGGACTGGTGATGAAAAAAGAAGCGGATCTGGGCATTTATTTGGATCAGCTGGGCTCAAAAGAGGAGCGATTCCGGCTGGGAACAGATGCCAGAAAAACAGCCCAGGCCTATACCTGGGAAAGGGTGGGCCAAACCCATGAAACATTTTATAAACGTCTGTTGTCAGGTGAATCATCGGCATGATTTTATGGAGGTATTTATAGGGGGGATGGAGGAATATCATAAAAGGACTTTTTCAATATATATCCGGTGCAGGCATCAGTTCATGACAGACAACATGACGGTTTTATTGAATGACCCTGATCAGTTTTTAGACAACCCACAGACGCATATCATTCAAAATAATTTTAAAAGCACCCTGGGCATTGTTGCAATGGATGGGCAAAAAATTGTCATCAAACGCCATAATTATAAATCTGTTTGGCACCGCTTGAGACGGTATTTCAGACCCACCCGGGCCGCCAAAAATTGGGCGATGTCAAAAATTTTATTGGACAATCACATCTGGGTCCCCTCCCCTGTGGCCTTTGTTGAAACACGGATCGGTCTTTTGCGGGGCAAGTCATTTTTCTTATACGAGTACGTTGAAGGTATCATGGGTGAAGACTATTTTAAACAAAATATCAACGCCCCTGATCGCGTGGAGCAGGGAATTGATTTGGTCCTGGAACTGATCAGGCAAATCAAGAAAATCGGTTTTATCCATGGGGACATACGAATGTCAAATCTGATTTTTAAGGGTGACAGGGTCTGTCTGCTGGATCTGGATGATATCAAACCCATCACCTGGTATCAGGTGAACCGGGTTAAAACAAGGGATGTCCGTGGGTTGAAAAAGGATATTGTTTATAATATCCCACCAGCGCTCCAGGCACGTTTTCTTCAGAGGCTGGAAGCGCTATGACCTGTTTTTAATCCATAAGAATGACGGCACTCATTTTCATGAGACGGAAAATGCAACAAAAAAAACACCCGGCAAATCGTGTTTATCTGCAAAAATCCTTGACACCGGCACGTGTCAAGGATACATCCATGTGTGATTAAACTGATTATCCAAGCATTAGAAGGTGGAACGCTGTTTTTTAATGACCCGTAATTTTTTTTAAAAAGGAGAAGAAGATGGGAAAAAAGGCA
>JAABRW010000456.1 GCA_011390695.1 Desulfotignum sp. | reverse complement strand
AACCAGGAGATCGCCCAGTTCCACCAGATGATCCAGGAACGCAGGCTCCAGATCCTGGACATTGAAAACCAGTACAGGGAAACATCCGTGTCCATGCTCGGGGAGGTGACAGACACCATTTTCGAGCTGGAGGAGCAGATCAAGCCCCAGCTGGATGCCAGTGAACGCCTCAAGATCCGGGCCCCCATCTCCGGGGTGGTGATCAACATGGAGGTTCATTCCGAAGACAGCGGCGTGATTCCCCCCAGGATGAACCTGTTGGAAATCGTGCCGGAAAACTCAATACTTATTGTGGAGGCACGGGTCCGGCCCCAGGATATCACCAGCGTGAAAGAGGGCCAGGACACCAAGGTGCAGCTGGCGGCATTTCAGAGGAAAAACACTCCCCCTGTCAGGGGCCGGGTCACCTATGTATCCCCGGACCTGGTGGAGGTGGAAAACCCCCAGCGGACGCAGCCCTATTATGAAACCCAGGTACAGGTGGACATGGCAGATCTTGCAGCCAAGGGGGCTTACCTGACCCCGGGTATGCCCGTGACCTGCTATATCACCACGGACGCGCGCACCGTGATCTCCTACCTGCTGGGACCGCTGCTCAAAAACATCGATACCGCCATGCGGGAGTAAGTACATGCCGCAGATCACCCATGTGTTCAAGACCTATTTTCCTGAAACCGCCGGGGGTCTGGAAGAGGCTGTCCGCCAGTGCGCTGTATATGCTGCTGCCAGGGGATTTTCCGTGCAGGTGGTCTGTGTGGGCCCCGCAGGTTATACTGTGACATCACCGGAGGGGGTCACCGCCCGGTTTTACAAAAAAACCTGGGATTATTTTTCAAACCCGTTTTCCATCTCTTTTGCCCGGGCATTTCCCGGCATCTGCCGAAACACCGACCTGCTGCATTTTCATTTTCCCTGGCCCTCAGCAGAGATCCTGTCGTTGGCCTGCCACAGAAAAACCCCGGCCCTGGTGACCTATCACTGCGACATCCACAGGGTGCTGCCCCTGAAAATGCTCTACCTGCCTCTGGTGAAACAGTTTCTCAAAAAAATGGACCGCATCTGCGTCACCTCCCGGGCCCTGTTTGACAACACCCCGTACCTGGCGCCTTTTGCACACAAGACCCGAGAGATCCCCTTGTTCATGGATGAACAGCGGTTTGCCGGCCTGGGGCCGCCGGATCCCGGCCTGACCGCATGGGCGGGGAAAAAACCGTTTGCCCTGTTTGTGGGGGTGCTGCGCTGGTACAAGGGCCTGGATATCCTGCTGGATGCCGCAAAAAAAGTGGACCATGAGATCCTTATTGCCGGCAAAGGCCCGCTGTATGAAGCACTGGATGCCAGGATCAAAAAAGAACATCTCACCCATGTCCGGCTGCTGGGGTTTCAAAGTGACCGCAACCTCAAGTGGCTGATCCAGAACGCTGCCATGGTGGTGCTGCCCTCCATCACCCCGGCCGAGGCGTTCGGCCAGATCCTGCTGGAAGGGCTGTATTTTGCCAGGCCCCTGATTTCCACCCACCTGGGCACCGGCACCAGCGTGGTGAACCGCCACGGGTATACCGGCCTTGTGGTGAAACCCGGCTGCAGCCGGTCCCTGGCAGGTGCCATGAACACCCTTTTTACCGACAAAGCCCTGCAGGACCGGTTTTCCTGCAATGCCAGGATCCATTATGCGGCCCATTTTTCTCCTGCAGTCCAGGGGGACAAATACCTGGCAGAGTATAACGCCCTGTTGCGGTCCTGACCAGATCCGGTCGGATCTGACCAGGGGTTTTTGTACAGATTTGCGCCGAATCGGTAAATGCCGGGTGTCTGCAATCTGGCATGCATATTGCTTCATCATATTGCCATGCGAATCCATGTGAAAAAAATTGTTGCCGGCCTGGCTGTTCTGCTGGCCTGCTTCATAACCCCGGCAGCAGCACAAATGTCTGCCCCGGATACCTTTGTTTTTGATCTGATCAACCAGTTCCGGGCAGCCCCGTATGCCCGTGCCCTGTCCCTGGGATATGACCCGGTATTTCTCCAGGAAAGGGGCATAGGACCGGAAACCGTTTTTGCCCCTTATGTTCCTGATGAAGCGCTGGGCCAGGCTGCTGCCGCAGCCAATGCCCAGGCAAAGAACCCGGAGACGGATGCCAAAACCATCCCCCCTGTCCGCCGCTATATGGCGGAAACCGGCAGCATGCTGACATTTTCCCACTTCATGCCCATGGAAACCGCCGGCACATTTTTTGTGGAAAACCTGTTCAAAAAAGAGCTGGACACAGGCCAGTTTGAGTTTGTCCTGTCCAATGCCTTTGCCCACGCCGGTGTCAGCGTGGATGCCGGCATGGCGGAAAACGAGATGAATGCCTGGTTTTTCACCATGACCATCGGGTCTTTTGAACGCACATCAGATATCCAGGTGCTCAATCTCATCAACCAGATCCGGGCGGAGCCGGGAATTATCCTTGCTTATATGGAACCGGATTTTGTGCAGTTGGTCCAGCAGAACCCGCATATTTACCACCTGCCCAGACTCAATTTTTATCCGATTTTCCAGAACAGCCTCCTGCACCAGTGGGCCCGGACCGATACAGAGCAGCCGGCACAAACTGATGCAGCAGACAAGGAACCTTCCTTTGACATTCTGGATATCTACCCAGGGGATTTTTTCCGGTCCGCCACTGTGGGCACTTTCTGGGAAGACTCTGCGGCTGCCCGGCCGGTGATGGAGCTGTTCTTCGCCCTGGTGCGCCAGGAACTGTCCACCTGGCCCTTCAGGGCTGTGATCTTTTCCAACCGATTCAACGAAGCAGGAACGGCCCTTTCTGTGCAAACCCTGGAAAACAGCAGTTCCGGCATCCTGTCGCTCGGGGCAGGATCAGTCGAACGGCAGATGGTTTCAGAGACCGGTATTTATCAGTCGCGCATCTACGGCATTGTGTTTTCAGACACGGACCAGGATACCCTGTATTCACCCGGAGAAGAGATGGCCGGTCATTTCGTCACTGTGTATGATGAATTCGGGAACACCGCTGTAAACGCGGTTACGGACAATGCCGGGCATTTTTCCCTGGCCCTGGATTCCGGCAGGCACTGGATTGTTACAGCCCGGGCAGGAGAGCAGACCGTCAGCCGGGCCATTCACACCGACCGGGACCTGTTTGTAAAACTGGATGTCACCCCGGCATTGCCTCTTCCCTGAGCGTTTCCTTTTTGCCGTACACCTACCTGCCCGCGGTTCTGCCATACAAACCAGCTTAATTCTTATCAGAATTGCCGTTTCAGGCGCTTTCAACTTGAACAAAAATCTGAAAAATGCTATCCCGACCCATGCTTGGAAAAAGTCTAAAAAGTGTAAATCAAAAACTTTCATATTATGCGCCTGTTTTTACTGCATGCCTGTTTTTTACTGTTGCTTTCGCCTTTGTTTTTTTCAGGGGACAGGACAGAAACTGGGACTTGCTGAACTATCATTATTACACAGGGTATGCACTGTTGAACGGGCGGCATCTCATGGATATCGCTGCCGCCAATTTCCAGTCGTTTTTGAATCCGATGATTAATATTTTTGCCTATTTATCATTGAAACATTTTCCATTTCCCTTCAGTGCCTGGTCGATATTGACAATACAGTTGCTGAGCATTCCCGCTATTGTTTTGATTGCCCGGGAAACAGGCAGAGAGCTTGGATATGATGAAATGTCATTCACACTGGTGCCTGCACTGATACTGAGTCTCATGGCCCCCCTTTGGTGGAGTGAACTTGGTACAACATTCAGTTCTTCCTGGACGGCACCACTGATTCTATGGGGACTATATCTGCTGCTTCGAAATGTTTCCAGACCGCTGTTCATGAGGATCAACCTGGCTGTATCAGGATTTCTGTTTGGGTTTGCAGCGGGATTGAAGCTGACAAACGCGCCATTTGCCGTTTCAGCGTATGTCGTGCTCCTGTATCTGATTTACGTCCAGGGTTGGCTGGAAACAGTGAAAAAATCACTTCTTTTTGTTTTTGGCGGTATCACAGGTTTCGCTGTAACGGCATGGTGGTACTGGTATCTCTGGGATGTATGGGAGAATCCGGTTTTTCCTCTGTACAACGCAATATTCAAGTCTCCTTACTATGATGTCATTAATTTCAGAGACATGCGGTGGCATTTTTCCAATATGCAGGAATTCCTTTTGTTTTTTTTTCAGACGGTTTCGGGTACCGCCAAAACCTCTGAGGTTCTATTTGCGGATGCAAGGTTTCTGATCATCGCCATACTTGTTTTTGTTGCTGTTCTGTGCAAACCTGCCAGAAGATACGGCAGGCGGACAACCGCTTTTATGGTGTTTGTATTGACTGGGTTTATATTGTGGTCTGTGATGTTTGCTTATCAGCGGTATCTGATACCCATTGAACTGCTTTTCGGACTGGTGATCTGGATACTGGTGGTGCGCATTTTTGAACAGGAGCGGGTACGTTTCATTATTTTGGCGTTACTGGTTGCCTTGTCCGGTTGCATGGTCAAGATACCGGACTGGGGGCATGCCGATGTGCCGGCGGGCAGCAGAAATCCATTTTCAGTTGAAATGAATGACGTGATTTCAGGTACCCCCGGCCGGTATATCGTGGTGAGAAATTCTATACCCATATCCTATGTCCTGCCGTCTTTTCATCCGGAAAGCATCTTTTACGGGGTTGATTTTTCAAAAAAAGTCGATGAGATGATTACGGAAGCCATAGCCGGTCCTTCCCATCTGCCCTTGCGGATACTGGCTTTGTCGCGAGATGCCCATACTTTTCCGGAACGGCTCAGGTCCGCTGGTTACGATCCAGCATCCTATACGCTGGACTGTAACTTTTTCAACACAGGAATCGGAAAGTATGTGGTTTGCGAAGTGAATTTACAGACAGAACCTCATGAAAAAGGAATAATGCAATGACGCGAGCCGCTGTGATTCTACCGGCCTACAACGAAGAAAAAACAATAACCGCCACGATCCGGGAATTTTATCAGGCCATGCCGGATGCCGCCATCTGGGTAATCAATAACCGCTCCACCGATGCTACGGAAAAAACTGCCCGTGACACAATGGTACGCCTTGGATGCAACGGCGGTGTTATCAATGAAGTCCGTCCTGGTAAGGGCAATGCTGTCAGGCGTGCATTTTTGGATATCGATGCGGATATCTACATTCTTTCCGATGCTGACTCAACATATCCGGCTGAAAAAGCGCCTGCGCTTATGGCACCGGTCCTGGCTGGGGAGGCCGACATGGTGATCGGGGACCGCCATAGTGCAGGTCATTATGCTGCTGAGAACAAACGCATGTTCCACGGTTTTGGCAACCGTCTGGTGCGCTGCCTGGTGAACAAACTGTTTCGTGCGAATCTGGTGGATATCATGAGCGGCTATCGGGTATTCAACAGGCGCTTTGTTAAAAGCTATCCGATATTGGCGGAAGGATTTGAAATCGAAACAGACATGACGCTCCATGCCCTGGATAAGCGTTTCAGAATACTCGAAATGCCGGTTGAGTATCGTGACCGCCCCCCCGGCAGTCTTTCAAAACTGAACACGTTCCGGGACGGCGCCCGTGTTCTGAGCACCATTGGAAATATATTGCGTTATTACAGACCGCTGGTATTCTTCGGGGGAGCAGCGGTTTTTTTTGCACTGCTGGGTCTGGCAGCGGGGATACCTGTGCTTGAAGAATGGATGACAGACCGTTTCATTCGGCGGGTGCCCCTGGCAGTCCTTGCCACGGGCCTGGAGATAGTTGCGATGGTATTTGCAGCCATCGGCCTTATTCTCGACTCGATCACCCACCAGGACCGGCGGGCTTTTGAACGTGAACTTTTGTGTCTTGGAAAAAATGATCATAAAGGAACTGACTGACGTGTCCTGTAATTCATCCAGACGCAAATTATATCGGTTTGCGCTGGTTGGTGGATGCGGATTTTGTGTTGATGGTGGGATGCTTACCCTTCTTACAGCTTATGGCTGGGAGATTCTCCCGGCCCGTGGCTGTTCATTTTCCCTGGCTGTCAGCGTTACATGGATATTGAACCGGCTCTGGACATTTGATGCCGTAAAACGGATCAGTTTGCAAAGGGAGTATGCCTTTTATTTTGTTACCCAGATGACAGGTGCCGGCATCAATCTTTTCATATTTTTTGCCTTGATTAAAATACATCCTTTATTGCGAGGCACACCTTTAATTCCCCTGGCAATCGGTGCAGGGGTTGCTCTGGTTTTCAACTTCATTGTTTCAAAAAAAATTATTTTTGAAAGGTAAATACGAATGGGGCAGATTGAATACACCGGACGGGACAACCTCGATGTCATGCAGCTTGCGGTCAACTATAATGCCTGTCTTCTTCGCCTGATTCTCAGGTTTGCCGTGAAAGGGGATATGGTCGTTGATTTTGGAGCCGGTAACGGGGTGTTTTCCTGTTGTGTTGCCGGGGCAGGATATCAGGTAACCTGTATAGAAACTGACCCGGTACTTTCCGCTGTTCTGGCAGACCATGGTATGACGGTTTGCAATGACTTAGGTGAGATAGAGGACCGGAGTATCGACTATATTTATTCTCTTAATGTCATTGAACATATTGCGGATGATACAGGTGTCATGGCATTATGGTATCGCAAACTGCGGCCGGGTGGAAAACTGATGGTATATGTGCCGGCCGGTCGGTTTCTATACAGCAGCATGGATTTGAAGGTTGGGCATGTGCGCCGTTACAGTAAAAAAGAACTGCTTGGGAAACTGTCCCGTGCAGGGTTTGATGTCCGGGAATCCCGCTATATTGACAGCTTAGGGGTTGCCGCAGCCTTCACATATAAACTGCTCGACACAAAAGACGGCCGGATCAATCCTGTAATGCTTACATGGTATGACCGTTGGGCTTTTCCCATCAGCAGGATGCTGGACACCATAACCCATCCAGTATGTGGGAAAAATGTTTATGCGCAGGCGGTCAAACCGGATAAAAGGCCGGGGGCACAAACACTTTGAAAAATCCTCTCCTGTCCCTTGCCTCCTGAACAGATGTCTGATACATAAAACGTTTACCCTATGGATCAGGTGACACAGGCCCGCAGCAGGGGGTTGTAACCCAGGCGGATGATAACAGATTCGAATATGAAAAAAGCGGTGATATTTGGTGTGTCCGGACAGGACGGGCCCTTTCTGGCCCGGTTCCTGCTGGAAAAAGGATACCGGGTGACCGGCACCTCCCGGCGGAGGTCTGCAGAGGATTTTCCCAACCTTGTTCAGCTGGGGATCCGGGACCGGGTGGAGATGGTCTGTGTGTCCATGGAACAGCCGGACCAGGTCCGGGCGGTTTTGGAAAAACACACCCCGGATGAGGTGTACAATCTTTCCGGCCAGAGTTCTGTGGCCCGGTCCTTTGAAAAACCCGGTGAAACCTTTGAAAGTATTGCCACCGCATCCCTGAACCTTCTGGAAGCGGTCCAGGACCTTTCGCTGCCGGCAAAGATCTTCAATGCCGGATCAGGGGACTGCTTTGGCAGCCCGGTGGGCGGCATTGCCAGGGAAACCACCCCATTTGATCCAAAAAGTCCGTACGGTACCGCCAGGGTCACGGCATTCCGGCATATCGATACATTCCGCCATGCCCGGGGCATGTTTGCCTGCACAGGGATTTTGTTCAACCATGAATCCATGCTCAGACCGGAACAGTTTGTCACCCGCAAGATCGTGAAGACCGCCTGTGCCATCGCCCGGGGCGCATGCCATGAACTGCGGCTGGGGGATACCTCGGTGATCCGGGACTGGGGCTGGGCCCCTGAGTATGTGGATGCCATGTGGCGGATGCTCCAGCAGGACACCCCGGAAGACTATATCATCGCCACCGGCACCAGCATCCGGCTCACCGATTTTGTGGCGGCCGCATTCCAGTACCTGGGCCTGGACTGGCAGCGCTATGTGAAAACCGACCCAAAGTTTGTGCGGCCTGCTGACATCCCTGCCATGTATGCAGACCCGTCAAAGGCGGAACAAGTCCTGGGATGGAAGGCACAGACCGCGGGAAAGAAGGTGGCGCAGATGATGGTGGCTGCGGAACTTGCAAATAAAAACCCGTCAACTACCCCGGCCTGAAGGCCGGAGCTTGTAAAAGGCTCCATGGTTGACCAGGGAAATGTTCAAAGTTTAATGGCAAAGACAAAAAAAGGAGAACATTAAAAGTTGCATAGAGAGCTAAAGACCAACGGCGGGATGCTTCCTCAGTCCCGCCCTCTTGAAGCCCGGGTTGCAGACAACCTTCAGGGGTGTGGACGAAACGGGTCCGGGCATAATGCCGCTGTGCAACAATCCCGAGGGGAGAGTTTAACCGATGCCAG